>JALGUK010000171.1 GCA_029820875.1 Candidatus Zipacnadia bacterium | reverse complement strand
CTGGTGCAGGCAGGACATGTCATCGAGGATGACCCCGCGGAGGCGGACGCAATCATCGTCAACACCTGTGCATTCATTGAACCGGCGCGCGAGGAGGCGGTCGAGGCTCTGCTCGATGCGGCCGAGTGCAAGCGCTCCGGGAGGTGCAAGGTGCTGATATGCACCGGATGTCTGCCCCAGCGTTACGCAGGCGACCTGCCGGCCGCCTTGCCGGAGGTTGACGCCTTCGTCGGAGTTGGCGAATTTCATCGCATCACGCACATCCTCGCGGCGGCAGCGGCTGGCCGAAGGCCTGTGGCGGTCACCGACAGTACGTTCCTGTATTCGCATGAAACCCCTCGGCGCCGCATGACGCCGCCGTGGCTGGCATACGTAAAGATCGCGGAGGGCTGCCGCCACGGCTGCGCATTCTGTGCAATTCCCGCCATCCGTGGCCCCCTCAAGAGCCGACCGCTCGAGTCAGTCCGCCGGGAGTGCGAGGACCTGGTCGCCGAGGGCGTCCGCGAGATAAACCTGATTGCACAGGACTGCACCTCCTACGGCCGGGACCGCGTAGGTAGAAGGCTGTTACCGGAGCTGCTCGCTGAGCTTGGCCGCATCGAGGGGGACTTCTGGGTGCGGGTTCTCTATCTGCATCCGGCCGGTGTAAATGACCGCCTGTTGGACGTAATTGCACGGGAGCGCAACATCGTTCCGTATGTAGATATCCCCCTTCAGCACGCATCGCCGAGGTTGCTGAAGGCCATGGGACGCCCGGGCTCCGCCACCGCCTACTTGAAGCTCCTGCGGCGTATCAGGGAGCGGGTGCCCGAAGTGGCGATACGTTCGACATTCTTGTTGGGTTTCCCGTCGGAGACAGAGGACGACTTCCAGGCGCTGCTCGAATTTCTCGAGGAGGCACAGCTCGATCGAGTAACCGGTTTCGTCTTTTCCCCGGAGGAGGGCACGGCGGCGTTCGAAATGAACGGGCGCGTACCGTCATCTATCGCGGAGGACCGCCTGTTCCGGATGATGGACTTGCAGCAGGACATCTCCCTTGCCAATCAACGCCGCCTGCTCGGCCGGAGGCTGCGGGTCCTGCTTGAGGAGCGTCGCGCCGACGGCGTTGTGGTGGGACGCAGCACGCGTGATGCTCCACAGATAGATGGAAGTGTGTTCGTCGAAGGAGATGCTCACCCAGGCACCTTCGCCTGGGTACAGGTAACTGATGTGGATGCGCACGACCTGTATGCAACCGTCGCGGATGGCGGCGCATCATCGTCCAGTTCCTGTCCGCACGACACCGTTGCCGTTAGCACGCAAGGTGCAGACCGCTGGAGGTACGCTCATGAGTAGCACACGCCGAAAAGGCCCCAAGGTGACGGAGGCGCAGGGCCGCGCCTACCTGCACGATATTATCTACGCGCTGCTGCTCGAACGCGGTGACAGCCTGCGTTCCAGTGACATCAGCAAGGCGCTGCGGGACACCATCAAGGTGCCCAATCGCTTAATCAAGGATGAGCTTTCCCAGGACCCCCGCTTTGTCGAGACGGAGCACAAGTGGGACTTGGCGACGCGCCACCAACTCGGGGAACGCCCGGTTCAAGGAGCGCTTAAGGAGGTCCTTGCCGAGGCCGGCAGGCCGCTGCACGTCCCTCAACTCGTTCGCGAGCTTGCATTGATTCAGGGACGCTCCGTTGAATCCTTCGAGGACCTGGTGGACAAGCTGCTCAGCGGGCGCTCGTTTTTCAGGTTCAATGGTGACTTGGTGGGCCTCGCCGAATGGCTCCTGGATGCCCGGGACGGAGACCGGGAACTGATCCGCTTCCAGAACTTCCCGGACGGCTCCGAGGAGCTTGACCGCCTGCTTCCCGTTATCGAGAAAACCAAGCTCTCCGGACGCATCGCGCCGACCCTCGCCAAGGAAATCCTCGAGGCCGCCCAAAGCCCCGTCTCACACAAGGTTCTCAGTTTCCTTATTTGGCAGGCACGGCCGTCAGCATTCGAGCCGGTCGCATTCTTCGAAACCCTTCTGCAAGACGAGGATTTCGCCCTGTTGTCCGGGCCTGCATGGTGCACCGCCGAGGTGGCGGCTGCAATGGCCGAGTCCGCGGCAAAGATTGCACGCCGGGCTGCGGAAGAGGCAAGTGCAGGAATGGAGGAAGTGGATGTGGCAGCCATTCTCCAGCGGCGCCCTCCTAAGGGCGAAAAGTTCGATGTCGGTGAGGCGGAGATAGAACAATTGGCCAAGACGTTGGCCGAGGCCGAAAGCGGCGCGACGGCCGAACTGGACGAACTTTTGGGTGATGTCTTCGATGTATACCCGGAGGACGACATATTCCCCGCGGCCGTCCACGCGGTAGCCGAGGCGCTCGACGCACAGGAGTCGCTGCTGCGAGTCGGCCTGGCTCGATGGTGCGCTGCCAGCAAGGTGCCTGACGAGGTCAAGACCGTTCCCGAAACGCTCGTGCCCGTTCGTTTGAACATCCAAGACATGAGCGGGGAGGATGTAGACCCCGTCTTAAGTGACGGCGGCCTGGAACAGGGACTTGCCGAGGCGGTTCACGACCCTCTCTTCGAGGATGTGGGAGAGGAGAACGAGGTCAAAGTCCCGGCCAAGGAGGCCAAAGAAATCACCGAGTGCCGCTACATATTACTGAATCATCACTTCCATGCGGGGACTCTCAAGGTCAGGCAGCTCGACCGCGGCGTCATTCCTAAGACACCGCCGTTGATGCTGGCGCGCCTGGTCTACCCGGAAGGCGATGAGCTGAGAATCTGGATTAATAACGAGACAGGGCTGATATACGGGCTTGAGCCGTTCTACAGCAAGTATTGCCCAGGCTCCGGCGCGGTTCTGTACCTCGCCCGGGGGGATGAGCCGGACACGTTCGTCCTCCGGTACGACGGTGAAAGCGACGACGAGACGTACCTGGATGAAGACCGCATTGACGAACTGCTGAAATTGCGCAAGCAAGCCTGGCAGAACGAGCTTTCGCTCTTCGACATTATCAGCCGTTTGATGGAATCCCACCAGCAGGGTGCAAAGTTCAATACATTGGCCGCTGAAGTGAACGTGATACGCCGAACGGCCCGCCGTGACATAGCATCCATTCTCAGCTCGTATCATTGCTTCTACCAGCGCAAGAAGAAGCCGGAGTTGTGGCACTACGACAACCGCAAGGTTAGCCAAGGCCGCATGAAGCAGAAGAAGAAGTTCGTTCTGAAGCGGAAATAGCACAGCAGATAATATCGGGAGAGAGGCATGAGCAATCAAATACGCGTGCGGTTTGCACCATCGCCGACGGGGTCGTTACATATCGGCGTGGCGCACACCGCACTTTTCAACTGGCTGTTCGCCCGTCAAAATGGAGGCGTGTTCATCCTTCGGATTGAGGACACCGACGAGCTAAGGTCCACCGAGGAGTCCCTGCAGGCAATTCTCGGCGGCCTGAGATGGCTTGGGCTGGACTGGGACGAGGGACCGGATGTAGGCGGCCCCTATGGACCCTATTTGCAGTCCGAACGGCTGGACCTTTACGCCGACCGGCTCAACCGCCTGCTGGAAATGGGGGTTGCATACCGCTGCTATTGCACACCCGAGGAACTCGAGGAGCGCCGCAGGGACCAAAGGGCTGCAGGCCTTCCGCCCCGGTATGACGGCCGCTGCCGGGACCTGACGCCGGAGCAGGAGCAGAAGCTGCGGGCGGAGGGGCGCGTCGCCAGCGTGCGCCTTAGAATGCCCCAGGAAGGCCACACCACCTTCCACGACATCATCCGCGGCGAGCTAACATTCGAAAACGCACTGATGGACGACATCGTTCTTCAGAAATCCTCCGGCTGGCCCACCTTCCACCTCGCAAATGTCGTGGACGACATCGAAATGAAGGTCACTCACGTAATCCGCGCCGAGGACCACATCTCCAACACCCCTCGGCATGTGCAGCTCTACCGCGCCCTCGGCGCAGAGCCGCCGGTGTTTGCACACCTGCCTCTTATCCTGGGACCGGACCGCTCCAAGCTCAGCAAGCGGCACGGCGCGGCGGATCTGGAGGACTTCCGGGCCGCCGGCATTCTCCCCGAGGCAATGGTCAATTATCTTGCTCTTCTGGGCTGGTCGTGTCCGCAAGGGGACGAGATTCTCACCCGCGAGCAGCTTCTTGAACGTTTCTCTCTCGAGCGGGTGGGGAAGGCGGGGTCTGTGTTCGACCGCCGAAAGCTGGAGGACATCTGCAGCGAGCATATCAAAATGGCAAGCCCTGAGCGTCTGGCCGATTTGGCTATTCCGTTTCTGCGTGAGTTGGGGCTTCTGACCGGTGAGGTCACTGATGAGTATCGCGCCTGGCTGCAGCAGGTAATGGCCCTTCTAAGCAGCTTAAGGAATACCACTCGTATTGGTTCACGGAGGATGTCAGCTTCGACGAGAAGGCGATCTCGAAGTGGCTGAGCAAGGAAAGTACAGCCGACGTGCTCGAGAAGCTCCGGCCTCGGCTGGCAGAGCTTGAGCCTTGGACAGTCGAGGCCATCGAGCAGGCGGTACGGGGTACGGCGGCCGGACTGGAGCTGTCCGCAGCGAAGGTGATTCACCCCTTGCGCGCTGCGACGACCGGCACCACCATCGGGCCGAGCCTTTTTCATCTTGTCCACCTCCTGGGTAAGGACCGGACGCTCAAGCG
>JALGUK010000170.1 GCA_029820875.1 Candidatus Zipacnadia bacterium | reverse complement strand
TGGGAAATCACCGACGAGGTCGTGGCCGAGCAACTGGGAGGTCTGCCGGCCGTGAAGCAGCACTGTTCCAACCTCGGCGCATCCGCGCTGCACGAGGCGATAATTAACTACGTGGTGCGCTCCGTCCGGGCACATGTCCAGGACGACACCCTCCGCAACAGCAACTCTTGAAAGGAGCACTGAGATGTCAAGGGCGATTTTCGTGATAATGCTGCTTGCTGTCTGTGTTATGCCGATCTGGGCTGTAGTCCCTGACCATGTCGCGAATCACCACCCTGCCTGGCTCGACCAGCCCGCCCCCAAGCGGGAAATGGGGCCAATCAAGGATTTCTTCCCACTGGGGGTCTACGGCGGAAGCTACGGGGAGGAGACGTGGAACTTCGTCCTCGATGACCTCGTTCAGCATCACATGAACTGCTGGTGGCTGAACGGCGGCGGCCTGGACGACGACGCCCTCGACCGGCTCTTCACGAAGGCTGAGCAGGCGGGCGTGCGCATCTACTGGCAAGATAACGGGGACCCCATGTACTACCCCTTTATGATTGGCACCCCCGAGAGCCGCCGCGAGCGCCACGAGCGTGAAATTGTGCCCATGGTGAAGCGTCGCGCAGCGCGCTTCAAGGGCCGGTGGGGCTTGCTATGTTGGGGACTGTGCGAGGAGATGCCCGGGTGGGTGCTGGACGAAATGGCGGATTACTATAACCTCGTACGCCGTGAGGACCCCAGCCATCCGCCGCTGTTATACTTCCACAAGCTCGACGTGGCCAAGAAGGCCGTGAAAATGTTCAAGCCGCCCGTTGTCGGCGCAGGCTGCTATCCGCTGGGACGCGACCCGCGGTACTGTTCGGACACGGTCCCCCGTGCGCGCAATCTATTCCGCCGCTTCTGCCGCGACTACTACGCCGTCGCCCGCTCCGGCGATGCGGCGCTTTGGTTCATTGCCCAGGGATTCGGCTGTGCGCAGGTTTACAACGACAAGCCCCCGGACTACGGCTGGATGGGCGGCTACTACATGCCCAATCCGACTTTCTGCACCTGGGAGGCCTGGGCCGCTATCCAGGAGGGCGCCAACGCTATCCAGGAGGGCGCCAAGGGCATCTTCTACTTCCGCTACTACTCCGGGGCCGATCACCATCACCTGACGCTGCGCACCGAGTTGTGGAACGAAACGTGCCAGCTCAAGGCAATCGGCACTGCATTTGAGCAAATCAGCAAGGCGATACCGTACCTGTTGCGCGTGGAGAAGGAGGAGCAATTCGTCCGAATTGCCAGCAGCGACACCGATATTCAGGTGGCCGCGTTCAAGCCGCTCGTAGGCCCGAAAGATGTCATGGTCGTGGTGGCCGTCAACAACAACTGCACCAACCGCCGAAGCTTCCGGCTCCTTCACGCCAAGGGCGCCGATGCGCGCGTGTGGGACCTCGTCGCTGATGAGGACGTGACGGAGACCAACTCAAACGGCGGGCTGATGATCAACGCAGGGATGGGGAAGGTCCTGGCAGTCGGCTCCGCGGGGGACATCCAGGCCTTCAAGAAGGCGTGTCGTTGACGCCGGGCGTTGTTTTGGGATACTCTTGTCACGAAACAGCCCACCCTTCCTGGTACCGCGGGCGTCCCGCCCGCGATATCGCGCACTACTTCACCGGCAGCCTCCGCGCGAAGAACTCAACTGCCCTCTCGTCAATTTCGTGCGCGCCGTCGAAGCGGTCAAGCTCCAGTTGCTCGGACGCGCCCGCGGCGGCGTATATTCTCTCCAGATGCGCGTATGCCTCCATGACATCCTCGATTACGAAACACTGGTCGCGCTCACCCGCCTGAATCATCAGCGGCCGCGGCGCAATTAATCCCGCGACATCCGCGATGTCTCCGTACTTGCGCAGCGCGGGCATGTACTGGGCGCCGCAGAAGTTGCCCAGCCTATCCTGGAGTGCATCCCGCAGTGTGCTCAGGTAGCAGACAATGACAGCGGCCTTTATGCGGTTGTCGAGCGCGGTTGTGTATGTCGTCATCGTCCCGCCGTAGGAGCATCCGATCATGCCGAAGCCATCGGGACGGACCTCCTCGCGCGTTTGAAGGTAGTCCAGGCAACAGAAGGCGTCACTGACGTTTAGTGCAAGCATGTGATAGCCCCAGTAGCCGTAAGCCATGTACGCGACATTGCAGTTGTCGCGCCCCGGTCGGACCCAGTCCGGCTCATCCTTCCGTTCGCCGAACGGCCGCCAGTCCGGGGCGATGGTGACATAGCCGGCCTGTGCCAGGCGCACCGCGATGGCCTTGTGATAGTCCTCCGTATTGCCGTTTTCGTCGGGGATGCCGACAATACCATCCTTGCCGCGGCCGTGGCCGTGTGCGCAGACGTCGCTGTCGAAGATGACTTTCTCGCGCCGGTAGCCCTCGCACTGCGTCACATCCAGTACCTCCGCCCTCAGCGGCACTTTCTCGGGCCAGGGGGCAAGCTCCGTGCGTATCGCCTCGGCGAACACGGCTCTCCACTGCGCCCAGTCCCTCTTGCTTTCCCCGCGGAACCGCAGCGGCGGCTCCTTCTCAAGCAGGTACGCGGTGGCCTGCTGGGCTGTCAGCAATCGTGGACGAAACTCCGTCTCGTCAACCATCCTAAAGTCCCTCCCACGGGCGATTATTGCGAAACCTCATTGTCTTCCGTGCATAAGACCCCTTCACCTGCTTCGTCTGACGGGACCCGTGCAGGTTCGCAGCCGCCGAGCGGCGAAAGGAGGCTTGTGAGTCTCACATCGAAGGGGGCGATTGCACCTTGCGTTGTTCTGCAGCGTTGCTGGCGCTCATTTTTGCGGCTTGCCTGCACCATGGAACCGCTGCGGACAGTGAACTTTCACTGTTCGGGCGGAGCGTCCTACAGACTTCGGTGGACCGGCAAAGCCCGGAGCGGCCCTGTCCCGAGTGGCGGGATGAGAACGCGATTCTCGGCCCCCCCGATGGCCGCACGGCGAAGCTCGTGCTGCACAACGGCTGGAACGACTGGGGCAACATCGTCGTTGACCTGGGAATGGAAATCTCACGGGGGGAGCTGCTCATCACTCATTGCCAGAGTGGGCCGGGTAACGACAAGACGACATCGGTGGCCGTCGGCGCTGAGCCGGACCCGCTTGTCCCCCTGGCAAGCATCGGCGTGCCCGAGCAAATGACGACGACCCGCATCCGCTTCGACGTGCCGGTGCGCTTCGTGCGCCTGCACGGCTACGCGGGCGGCGGCGTGGATACGGATTCCATCTGGGAGTTCGATGCCGTCGAGGTACGCTTCGGGCCGGGCGATGTTCGCTCCCTCAGCAATCTCAAGCGGAGGGTTCAGAGTGCACGCAAGCTCCTTCCTTCCCTGCGCCTGGACAGACAGATAAACGAGGCCGACCTGGCCATCCGGGCTGAAGGTCAGGCTGCGGTGCCCGACGTGGTCAAGATGGTCACCCGAATGGAGCGACGACTCGACAGGACCCGCAGGCGGCTGTACCAACTGCAGATTCATTCGCTGTTCGGTGGGCAATCGCGACAGATGCCGCAGGCGGCCCTTGGCTGGGAGAATTCCGGGCGCAAGATTGCACCGCAATCACGGCTTGACTTGAGAAACCTCAAGCAGGAGGGCCGCATAGAGCTTGCCCGCCGGGAATACGAGGCCATCCAGCTTCTGGTGCTCGCCGGCGAGAAAGACCTGCAAAACGTGAGTGTGGATGTCTCCCCTCTGAAGAGCGACGGCGGCGATACGCTCGGTGTTCGGAGTGTCTGGTTGGGGCTTGTGAAGACCGTGAATATCGGTGGTGAGCAATGGCCGGATCCAATCGAGCCATACGCGCCATTCTCCCTGAAGCAAAGTGAGATTCAGCCGGTGTGGATTCGCATATTCGCCCCTGAGGGCACTCCAAAAGGCATATACCGCGGCACAGTTACAGTGCGTGCGGACAATCTGCCTACACTTACGACCCATCTCCGCGTGCGTGTCCGCAACTTTTCCCTGCCGGTCGTCGGCAAGATGAAAACCATCCTCGGCTGGACCGTGGGCGACTTGTACAGGTTCGTCGTTCTCGACCATCGCCACAACCCGGGCGGCGGACCCGGGGTGGGAGCGGTGACGGATGCCGGGTACTTCCTGACGCGCGACGGCAAGATACGCATAGACTGGACGGAGTACGGATGTACAAGAAATTCACGGATGAGGCGACCGGCGAACAGGTCGAAGTTTCCCTCAACCCGCTCGAGGGTCCAGCCCAGAGGGAGCGCTGTATCCGGTGGTTACGCCAGTTCGCCGCTCACCTTCGGGAGAAGGGGTGGCTCAGGCGGGCAATCGTGTATATCTGGGACGAACCGGGAGAGCGTTTCAACGACGAAATTCTCGCACTCGGCCGGACGGTCCGGGAGGCGGACCCGGAGCTTCGCATCATGACAGTGAACTCGCCCGTGGACGAGCTTTACCCCGTCATCGACATCTTCTGCCCGCACGTGAGGGCGTTTGAGGGCAATGGGCTGCAGGCAATGCAACACGCCCAGGCCCAGGGCAAAGAGCTATGGTGGTACAACTGCGGCGATCCGTACCCGTGCCCTACGTACTCGATCCCCCACGCCGGTCTGATTCCGCGCGTTATGTACTGGCTCAACTGGAAGTATGGGCTTCCCGGGAACCTCTACTGGGCCTTCTGCGCCTGGCGGGCGGACCCATACACCCACCCTGGCGGCGATGGCAAGGGGGACGGAATGCTGCTCTATCCGCCGCTTGACGGCAAGCCGGTCATCTCCACCCGCCTGGAGATGATACGGGACGGCATCGAGGACTACGAGTATTTTGCTCTTTTGAAGAAGCGAATCGAGGCCCTTGAAGGGAGCCGTCCGGCCGAGCTTCTCCAGAAGGCGAGGGCGCTTCTTCAAGTGCCGGACGAAGTCGCGGCAAGCGTTGCTCAGTATACCGTTGACCCGGACGTGCTGCAGGCGCACCGGGCGAAAATCGCTGACATGCTCGAGATACTGGGCAGCGATTAGTACCACGCGCCCCCCTGTCATTCTGAGGCGCGAAGCGCCGAAGAATCTCGTCATGTAGTTGGGGCAGGCCGAGCCTGCTCCAACGCGGAATCAAGTTCTTTGTTCCTTTCAGTCGCTCAGGATGACACGAGGTGCTGGACGGCTGTTGCGCGGTTACCGTCGGAATATGCCTCACGGCATCTCGATCTTGCCAATCTGCAGCAGGTTCACCGTGTTGCTATGACGGGGATCGACGCTTTCCCCGCCGACCACGTAAATCGTATCGCCGATGATGGCGGCCTTGACGTCGTTTAGGCCGGCAGGCATCGGCTCATCGAGAATGAAGTACCGGTCAGTCGCGGTGTCGTAGACAAGCACCTTATCGTTGTACCCGCCGATCTTCTCGCCCTCGAACGTGAACGTGGTCTGGCCATGGCCCGCTCCGCCCATTATAATCACGTACCGGTCAGCGTAGGTGACTGCACAGCCGCAGCTGAGGCCGAACGGTAGGTCGGCGAGCCGCTGCCACGCGCCCGACGCGGGGTCGTACCTTAGCGCGTCGGTGAATCGTGGGCTGTCGCGGTCCGCGCCCACGAAGCCGTCCTCCGCCGTCACCCCTCGCTCCAAACGGCGATAGCCGCCGAACATGTAGAACTTGCCGCCGCAAGCCGCGCCCATCGCACCTGCGCGTCTGAATCCGGGATAATGCGGGAGAGTCTTCCAACCGGCGTCAATGTTCGTGAGGTCGAGGGCTTCGACTATGCTTACCGCCGTCGCATCGAAGCCGCCGAGCTTCATCCCCCACCCGCCGCCTGCGGCGATTAACAAATCCTCGGCGGCGGCGACGGCGGCCCCCACGCGCGGCTGCTGAAGTCGGGGAAGTTCTGTCCAGACCCAGCGCTCGTCCTGCCGCGTCAGTCGGAAGCATCGGCCGTCCGCATTCCTTCCGCCGAGCACATAGAGGGCGTCACCGGAGCATGTCCCGCTTGTGTAGCTTGGGTTTGTGGGCATCGGAGCGGTGAACTCCCACGTTTTGGACTCGGGATCATACGCGAGTACGTCGTCCGGCTCGCGCCAGGGGTCCTGCATACCACCGGCGTAAATCACATATCCGCCGACGCCCCCGGCGACCCCGCCCTTGCGGTATTGCGGCATAAGCGGCCCGAGCGACCAACTAATCCTTATCGGCGTTTCGGCATGTGCGCTCACAGCGACCATCCCCAGAGCCAGGGCAATGAACATGCAAGCTCGCATATAGACCGTCCTTTCATAACGGTCGGATATCTTGACGGTTATCGCCAGCATATGACAATGTCTGGCGCCTTACTTTCTCCGCCGCCGCGGCAGCTTGACCAATTCGCCGGTTTCCCCGGACTTGCTTGCTGCCAGCACCAGCTCAAGGGTCCTCGCGCCATCGGCCATATCGCAGCGAGTGGGGCCGTCCTTGTCTATTGCCTCCAGAAGGTCGAGCGTCTCCGCGACGAAGAGGTCCTTTTGCGACGCCATTGTGGTGATAAACGGGTATTCGTGGGCGGTATGATGCAATACTGCATTGTTGGAGTCGGTGAACTCGACGGTGTAATTCTGGGTGACAAGCTCGAAGCGATTAATCCACTGCCCGGGAATGGCTCCATCGGTGCCCGCGACCGTCGCGACGGCGCCGCTGTCGAAGCGGATGGTAGTGGCGCTGACATCCTCGGAGGTGAAGCCGGGCACCTTCTTGTGGAAAATGTTGTCCAGATGCGTGAAAACGCTGACCGGCTCGCCGAGGAAGTATCGCGTAAGGTCGAAACTGTGGATAATCTGCTCCACAATCTGTCCGCCGCTCTTGGACTTGTCCCGCCACCAGGGGCCGTGCAGGGAGTTGCACATGTACCTGACCATCATCAAGCCCGCAGGACCCGCCTCGCCGGTCTGCTGCAGGTGCTTGACGTGCGCGACGGCATCCCCAAAGCGATTCATGAACCCCACCTGCGACTTCACCTTGTACTTCTCGCACGCCCTCACCATTGCGTTGGCGGTCTTCATGTCAAGAGCAATCGGCTTCTCGATGAGGATATGGCAGCCGGCCTTCGCGGCCACGGTCACCTCGTTGGTATGGGCGAACGGAGGGAGGCAGATGTAAACGAGGTTAAGGTCCGCCTTCTGGAACATCTCGTTAAAATCGGTGAAGACCATCGCCTTGCCGCCGGCGTAACGCTGGTTGAAGTCCTGTGCCCGTGCCTCCTCGATATCGCAGAGAGCAACAAGCCGAAGTCGGTCCACTTGCGTGATTGCTGCAGCATGTCTGTTGGCGATTCCTCCACAGCCGAGAATCCCGGTCCTGAGCTTGGCCATTGTATAGGCTCCTTTCGGTAGAATTCGATAACCTCTCGCGCGGAGACAGTTAGTGAGAAGGTGCAGGAATTCCTTCCAGCGGTGGGCAAAAGGGTCTTGGCGGGGGGACTGTTCGATGGCTACAGCGGCGGAAGGAGTGACTCAAGTGGTGACGATGGTTGTCTTCAGCTTTGAGCCACAGGATGGGCAGCCTGACCGAATACAACACCCGAGCGGTCGCCCGCAATCCGGACAGACTGCTGGTTCCCGCGGTTCGTCCATCTCGGCGAGACGCTCCCAGGCCTCCGTGTACTGCAAGGGCTGCTTGAATTCGGCAATAACCGCGTGCTTGACACTACGACAGTGCGGGCACCACATTCGGGTTAAGAATCCGGATATGCCAGCTTGCCTCGCCTCATCGCTGGCAGGGAGTGGATGCCCCCAGTTCCGTCGCCGGCCGTATGCATCGTAGTAAAACTCCTCCGGCCCGCCGAACCGCACCCGGAACCCGCACTGACGGCAGTAAAACTCCGCGTAGACACCCATTTCGGCCCTTTCGCCTCTCGCCCAGCTAACTGGTGACATGTGTGTAGACGCCTGCCACATACTCGAAAGTTCCCGCCTTCGTCAACCATGGCGCACCTTATTCAAAAAAGCAACAAAGCCGGCTACCGGTAGGGCCGCTTTCCGGGGAAGGTCGCGTACGTCACGTTCCCGCCTGACCGGTCGGCCCGTGGCCGGCGTTATCGCTGCTTTCCGTCGGCTGGAATTGCTCACCTGGCGGCGAAGGAGGCGGTTGAGGCGTAGTAGGGGTAGGTGCTTGGGGCGATGAAGGCTCCGGCGCGGGCGCAAGCTCAGCGCGTTTCTTCGCAATCTGCTCTCCGGCACGCGAGTCAACGGTCTTCAGTGTGCCCTTCGCCAGATGTTCCTCCAGGCGCTGTCCATCGGGCAACTCCACGGCTACCTCCGCGTTTCCGTCCGCCGCGAGGAATGTCGAGATGGTTCCTGTCGCGCACAACGCTCGTGTAGGTTCCCTCAGCCCCCGCTCCGAAAGAGCGGCGCAGAGGGTTAAGGCTGCCTCGCGGTTCAGGGCCGTCCCGTTTATGAACACGCGCCTGGCGCCGGCATCGTTTTTCTTGCTGGTGACCATCGCCCACCGACGACCTTGCGCAACAGCAGTCGCCAGGACCTCTACACCATTCAACTCCGCCGGCAGCGCAAGAAACGCTGGTGTTGAGCGGCTGTTGGAGAGGTTGGCGGGGACGAGGGCGTAGGTTTTCGTGCGGTAACGTGCTGTTGAGGGCGTATCAGCCAGGTGCGGTATGTCCTTTTCGCCCAGGCCGAACGCCTC
>JALGUK010000169.1 GCA_029820875.1 Candidatus Zipacnadia bacterium | reverse complement strand
CATCGGGTGTGAGCGGTAGCAGCGATTGAACCAGTACATGCACGACAGAATCGTCAGGTTCCGCGTGCCGAACGGCTTGATGCCCGCTATTTCGGTCATCATCGCCTGCGGATTTACGTAGTAGATTTCATGGGGTGTGCCAAGCTCGGCACGCACGCGGGTAATCGCGATGGCAAGGAGATAATAGATGAGCAGGAACCATGCCATCGCCCACACGGTCATCCCCGCTTTCAAAGCCCACAGTATCAGCCAGTGCAGCCCGGTACGATATGGGTTCCTGTACGTCACGCAGTTCGGACCGGCGGCCTATCACCTGTTTGAATATCTCCCGGAAGTGCCGGCGGGTTGCATATAGCGCGACCACCGCAAGGCCTATCCAGGAGCCGGTGGCCTGCTCGTTCAGGTAGGGCAGGCCCTTGAGTGACTGCCACCCGACCACCGCACCGCCCACTCGCTCGAACTTCGACAGGATGTAGAAAAACCAGCAGGAGAATGACAGGTCCGACGGCATAAAGAACGCCAGTCCAACCATGAAAGGGTAGGCGCCGAAGCGTGTGTAGCCCATTGCATTCCAGGGCCGCCCGCGGAAGTGCTGCATGAGGTCATAGAGCTTGATGTAAGGTATCTCCGGCACGATTGGGTAGAGGGTGTGGAGGCCGTTGATAATGTCAATGGACATCGCGACTGCAAATCCGGCCCACATAATCCGGTTTGCGAAGAGGAAGTGTCCCTTCTCATGCCGCGTCATTTCCAGGGGAAGAATCACCAGCGGATATGCGAGCTTTTCGTCCTCGGTCCACGGCTTGCGGACCAAGACGTTAATGCACAGCATCACGCCGATGAGCACAAGCATAAAGCCGCCCCAGGTAAGCAGCGGCATAACAAACGGATAGAAGTACCGCGGCTTGGCCCAGACGACGCCGCCCTCGTAAAAGGCGTCCAGCGCTCTCTCGTCCGATACCATCATCCAGTCGGGGATGTACTGCCAGAAGAGCTCCTCCCATCCGTTCTCCGCGGTTGCGAAATGGTGCGCGTGGCCGATGACTCCGAACAGGTTCTGGATTGTGTCGTGGGCGGACATGCTCGAGGATACGACCAGGATGATGTAGACGACCAGCAGCTCCCCCTGCGTCAGGGCTTTTGCAGGTCTGAGCCGGCGGGCGATTAAATTCGCAAGACACACGACAAAAAGCAGGAAAACGGGGGTGATGAAAAGCGGCAGGCATGACCCGTCGAGGTTATACCAGCGCACCTCGATGACGGTCACCCAGTACACGTTCACCGGCATCAGCACAAGGCCGAGCACGATGGCCCTCAGGGACACGGTGCGCGTGTGCTTGGCACCAGACGGCAAGGGGCGGGTCACTTCAGCAAGTCCTGTTCGGTGTGCGGCGAGTCGGTCGGGCCGTCCCCGCGCGGAGGCATTCCCGTGATGGTCCCGACGGCCGCCGCCAAGGTGTCAGGGTCGTTCGAGCCTACGATGTAGGTCCTCTTCCGGTTGTGCAGCTTTATCTCCAGCCCCTTGTTCCCGGCGGCGTTGATGCACATCCGGTTGTTTCTACCGTATCTTACCCCCCAGCCGCCGAAGTCCCGCAGCGGAGAGAATGTTACGGGCCGGAACCACTCGATCTGGTCGCTCTTGAACTCCCATCGCGGCCAGCCTAAATAACCGGTGGTCACCCGCACCATCGCCGGCTCCACCGTGACCACCACACGGGCGAACATGAAGTATACAACTGCAAGCAGCAGCGCCGTAAACGGCAGAGGCACCCAACTTGCCGCAGGTGGGGATGATTGTGCGGTCGTAGCAATCACGGCGGCCACAATGCACCAGGCTGCCATTGCGAGGATTAATATCTGCCATGCGGGATGAAGGTGTTGCTGTTCACGATGCAGATAATTGGCCATGGCATCTTCCCTCGATTTGGTGTGCCTGACCGCCGATTTTGCCCCTGTACACAGGGGATTTTAGCCTGCCCCGCTGTTGCTGTCAAGCGGCGGGCTGACCCGAGAGGTGGTTGTTTATGGGCCGGCGCGGCTCATCCCCCCTCCTCTTCCGAGTCGTCAAGATGCACGTTGCCCCCGGAATCCGGCAAGCCCTGGTCGGCGAATGATGGGAGGTCCTGTCCGCGTCGCCAGAACCACATTGTGCCCGCCACTCCGAAGGCGAAGGCGGTCAGGAGATTTACGCTTGGATGGATGGACCACAGCAGCGCCCCTCCGAATGCGGCCACGGATACTATCACGTCGCGGACAAGGTAGTACAGACCGAACATGCTGGCTTTGCGGTCCTCGGGGGCGAGGTCCATAATCAGGGCCTTCCTGGTGGGCTCCCCGAACTCCTTGAGACCGCGGACGATGAATGCTATCACAAGGAGCACAAGCGAGCGAGCAAACAGCAGCAACAACGGGAAAAACGTGAAGAAGGCGAACGTCATGACCACGTACGGCTTCTTGCGGCCTCGGTCGGCCAGGTACGCCACCGGGATGTAGACCATTATCGCCGTGGCCATCTCTATCGCCCGCAGGATACCGAACTGCAGTGCGCTTGCCGGCCCCGGATGCTCAGCGGTGCCTACGGCCCACACCACCACGAACGCGTAGGGGATCTGTTCACAAAAGCGCACGAGAATGTCGGCCACCAGCAGTTGACGCAAACCGGGATTCATATCCCGCCATAGGCGCAGCGGACTACGCTCGGCGGAGCGCACGTCCCTGTTGGATAACGTCTCGGGCGGATTGTCCTCAATCAGAACCTGCTGCAGCACCGCTGCCACCAGGGCCGCCGCCAGGGCGCACATGAACGCCCGCCGGACCCCCAGCTCCAGGCCCCAGGCGCCTATGAATGCCCCGCCGACCATGGGCCCGAGCGCCATGGGAATACGGCGCACAAGGGAGTGCATGGACACCCCCATGGTGCGTTTGTTCTTGGGGAGTACCTGCGCGATTAGGCTCATGGTGGCAGGCAGTGAGATGGCCGTCCAGGAGAGGAACAAAGCTGCACCGGCCATCACCGCCGGCCAGGCGGGAATCAATATCACGACGCCGAAGCCAAGCATCGACAAAACGTTGAACAAAAGGAGCGCCCGCTTGACGCCTATGCGGTCTGAGAGGTACCCGCCCGGCAGGGAATACAGCGCTCCCAGGAGGTTGTCCATTCCATTTAGCAGGCCCACCGACAGGAAGCCGCCGCCGATGGCGATAAGGTACAGGGGCAGGAACTGCTCGGACATGTGCTCGCCCATGCCGACCAGTATCACCATCCCCAACAACCCCACGATGCTCCTGCGCAATCCGATGAAATCTATCACCCGCAAAGCAAGGGAAGGCGTCTCGTTGTGTTCCTTGCTTGCCACGTTCGGCGCTCTCCAATCGGTGTGACTTACCTGCCCACGGATGGAATACGAACGAATAAAGGCCGGCGACCCTCATCACGAACCGCAGCCGGACCGGGCGGTCGCCATAACCGCCTCTGGACCAGCCCAGTGACCGGCAGGTGAGCATCACACCGCCACGCGAACGCAGTGAATTGCGCCGGTATGTTCGTCACCCGCGTAGTGAACGAAGACCACGTCCCCGCCTGGAAGCTGCACTGCCGAGGGCCAGCCGAACGACCATGACTTCATGCTCGAGATGTATTCCCCGAAGTCTTTGGCACCCCTGGACGCCTCCAGGTCGGCGACCCGGTGTGCGTAGAGCACGCATTCATCGCAGGCGTCCCAGGTCTTGCCGCCGTCTTCACTGAGCCGGCCGCGAATAGACGGCGGCGTGTCCCGGCAAACGTAAATCATCATCACCCGTCCGTCGGCAAGTGCAAGTGGAACGGCCATTTGGCCGGGTATACCCGTGGGAGTCGGTTCGCTCCATGTCCGGCCGCAGTCGCTGCTGGTCATCGAGTAAATCCAGTTGTCGAAGCGCCTCTCGCGGCTGTCGAGCCAGAACAAGTCGAGCAGCGTGCCGTCAGGCAGGACGGTCATCCGGTGGTCCCAGTGCACAGGATTGCCGCCGAGGGCTACCGGCATCAGATGCCCCCTCCCCCAGGTGCGGCCGCCGTCGCCGGAGAATACGATGCCCTCTTTGTGCACCCACGGTTCGGGGTCGGTGTAATGCTTATATGTCTCGAAGATGACGGCAAGGCGTCCGTCTGGCAGCATCAACGGCGGAGACCCCGGGAACGGCTGGATAAGAGGCGAGACGTCAAGCGGTCGCCGCCCGTCCCACGTGCGCCCGCCGTCGGTGGACTCGGACAGCCAAAGACCGATGGGCAGGAGGCCCTCGGTTTCTTCGTTGACCAGTGGGGTGTTCGGGTCCGAACGGTCCACCCAGGCCGACACCAGGAGGATGCGACCCGGTTCAACCTCCGCCGCCATGCCGAGCCTGCCCTCCGCCGGTTTGCCGTTGATAGTGCCGTCGAAGAGTATGCCCAGCAATTCCCACGTTCGGCCCTCGTCAGCGCTCTCTGCGAAGTGAAGGTTCCCGTTCGGCGCCCACTTGGCCGAGCCTACACGGTGAATGAGCAGCAGCCGGCCGTCACTGAGCCGGGTGAGCGATGGATGCGACGCGTAGCGCGTCGGGCTTTGCGGGTCTTGGTTCTTGTATGCGACTGAGCGCTCGATCGCTTCCATGGGCTTCACCACTCCGTCGCAGCGTCTTCGCTGACGGCAAGTCTTTGGGGAAGTCGTCCGTGAGGCTGTGGCACACATGAGCCGATGAGGCGACGTTGGCCGTGCCGTACGGCGGCCTCACCCCCGGTCCCCCTCTGCTTCGGCAGGAAGCGCCTCAGGAGAGGGGGGCGCCGAAGGGCATCTTCGGGCGGTGGGAGCATGGCGTGAAGCTGGCCTGCGGGTCCATTCCCATCCCCTTTGTGCCCTCCAAGGCGTAGGGCAATTCTATGTGTCTATGGCCTGAACTGAATCGAGTACAAATCTGCATCCTTCATGGCGAAACGCAGCCTAACCGGCCTGCCTGCGAGAGCGCTTACATCCAACCCGCCCTCCCAGGGCATCTGCATCTTCAGTGCAATCTCGCGCGTGACGGGCGAGTGGAGCTTGAAGGTCAGGCCGGTCATCTCGTCCACGAGCCACCCGTCCAGCATGAGCTGGAGGTTGGAGCCGATATGGACAGGCTGTTGGGCGGGTGCCATGGAAAGCATACCTCCGATGAGGGCGAGGAGCCAAACTTGAGTTCTCAGCGGCGAAGCATACGTACACCTCCGGAGGACGGTGACGGGGCCGGCCATCAGGCCGACCCCGTCATTCCCACGGACTCAGAAAGCCTAATGCTCCTCGATGAACCACCAGTTGTCGTAGGGCATGGTGTTTGCCCGCGCCCACTTGGCGTGCCCGTCCACAAACAGCCAGTTGCGGCCGCCGTTGTGCCGACGGCCCGGTGCATGGGCAGGGTGAAAGGCCAGGACATCCGCGATTGTGGGGACGTCGCCGTAGGTGGAACAGACGACATAGCCGCCGAAGTAGTCGAACACCCAAATCGTGCTCGCTGGGTGGTCCACCTGGGCGGTCTTGATAGTGTAGCGGCTATATTCGGAGCCGTATCCCCAACCGCAGTTGGATGCGGGCGGCGTGTGGGGACTTGACGGGTCGGATTTGGGGCCGTAGCTTATGAAGTTCATAGCATATCCGCCCGTCCACGTCCCTGGGCCTTGATATGGGTTCGAGTACGCCGGGCAATCGTTGAGCTGGTAGCTCTTGGAGTAGGGTTCGATGAGGTCCCGCCAGTAAAGGCAAGGGTAGGGCAGGCCTGATTGGGATGTGTAGATAGCGGCGGGAATCATCGTCTCGTCGTAGTCGGTGTTGTACATCAGCATTGCCAGGCCGTGCTGTTTGAGATTGCTAAGACAAGATGCCGTCAACGCCTTCTCGCGCGCCTTAGCGAAGACCGGGAAGAGAATCGCCGCCAGGATCGCAATAATAGCGATCACAACCAGAAGCTCTATCAACGTGAACCCACGTCTTGCAAGCATCTCCACACACTCCCCTTCGCGTCGATTTCGGGCGGCTGGCCGACCGGTGTACAACATAACGACGCGGTGCTTCCCTGCACGAGCGCCGTGCGACTGAGACTCCATCCCTCCTTTCCGTCGCAGCAAATACTCACTTCCTATGCCGCTGCACTGAAGCGCAGGTCGAGGCGGGTGAAGGTTGAGTGAAATTCCCCCCCCGAAAAAGTCACGCAGCTTTCCCACTATCTCCCGACACAAATAGTTGCCGCCCCGACGCTGCTGTTATTCTGAACGGAGCGAAGCGCCCCTTTGTCATTCTGAACGGAGCACAGCACCCCCTTTGTCATTCTGAACGGAGCGAAGCGTAGTGAAGAATCTGCCGTCTCCGTCGGCCATCCATTCAAACGACGCAACGGCGAGATTCTTCGCTTCGCTCAGAATGACAACG
>JALGUK010000003.1 GCA_029820875.1 Candidatus Zipacnadia bacterium | reverse complement strand
GCGCCTGACCCACCCTTGCGAACTCCTCGATAGTCCAGCCCTCCTGCGCCAGCGGTTGACGCCTCTCTTACTGTGCCAATAAATGTGCCAGCAGAATTGTAGAATGCAAAGAACCTGTTGTCGCTTCCGCTACGCGCCTTCGCGCGGTAGGTGCCCCTAATCGCTGCGTCCCCGCTGGTTTCCGAAACAGACGGCAAATCTTCGCCTGTAAAGATAATGCCGTCTGACGTCCAGCCTCCCCGAATAACCCCATCCACATCCTCGATTGATACTTTGTTCGCGCCCGCGCTGTCGCCGAGCTTTATCACCTGGTCGCCGCCGGAAGGTTGCAGCAGCGGTGTGACTACCTTCGTGGTAAAGGTGCCGATTGTGCTGTTCAGGCCACCGGCGAACGTCGGCGCGCCGCCGTTGACGGTCTGCGGCGTGCTCTGGTCGGTCTTCAGGTAACGCCCGTCCAGGAGGTTTATGTTTACCGGAATCTCCCACGCGCTGTCCTCGTCGCCTTCGTAGTACAACGTTACCGACGGCGCACCGCCGCCTCCGCTGACGGCAGCGTAGATTTTGCCTACTATCCGCGAACCGTCGTCAATTGTATAGTCGTCGGTGAGGAGCACGGAGATTATGTGCAGCGACTTGGAGGTGATTTCGTCGCTCTCGTTCGACGTAGCGATAACTACCTCGCTGTCGTCGGACTTGCGCTCCACAAGTTGCCAGTAGAGGCGGAGGGTCTTGTTGCCGGAGGTCTTTTCGGCGAATATCCTCGCAGCATAGACGCCCGCTATCAGGGTGGTCAAGTCATCACCGGACGGTTGAATCCACCCCATTATCAACTCGCCGTCGCTCAAGCCGGACTTCGAGTAAGATGCGGTGGGGTCTGACGAAGCATCCAAGGAGGTCAACTTATAACCGGTCGGGTCATCGTCGTCCAGCATATAATATCGCGCGGCCAGAGAAGCGACTGCCTCATCCACGTACACTTTATCAACAATGCTATGAAGATTATCAATGTCTCGGTCGGGAGGCAGACGGGGCACGGAGGTCAGTGTCCCGTCCGACACCGACAGTTTCGCGTCAAGCGCGGTCTGCAGGTCTGTCTGGTCACTTAGCGTTCCTACAATTGCACCCCAGTGTGCCACTGGCTCTTCCTCCCAACTTGACGACGGGTGGCTCGCCTCCATTGCCGTAGATGACGGATGGCTTGCTTCCGTCGCTGTTGACGACGGGTGGCTCGCCTCCATTGCCGTAGATGACGGATGGCTTGCTTCCGTCGCTGTTGACGACGGGTGGCTCGCCTCATCCCACAGAGGCACTTACGCCACCTCCGACGGTAACAGTCCTGCCAGTTCGACCGTCCCAGATGTCCCCTGCGTGTCCACAATAGGCCCGCCGCTCTTCATATCCGCAATCACATTGTCGCGGGCAACAACGTAGAACTGGAGAAGTTGGTTCGCCTGGTCCCACTCTTCCCACTCAGCGAACGCCTTGTAGGCCGCGAGCAGGGCGACTGCCTCGTGCGCCTGCAGCGGCATTTCGAGGACATCGTTATCCGCGCTCAGCGAGTCAGGAATCCAGGCGCCCCATACGTACAACTGCTTCGACGCCGACGAAGGGGCAGGCATCAACCGGAGCATGTGCTGCTGCTTGTAGCGCAGGACCGTGTAGTACACCGGCGTGCCCGAACCTGCCCGCTTCCAGGTTGCCCAGTTGCTTCGCATCGGCGTGTAGGCCAGTTGCCTCGGTGTTCCGGTGTAGTCGTATATCACGCCGTCGGGGGGCAGCATAAGTTGTTCGGGCAGAGGGTAGTCCGACTGGTCCGCGCCGGTATCATCGGTCCAGTCTGAGCCTACGCAACGGGTCTGAATTGCCACCTCGCGGTAGGCGTTGTTTATCAAGCGGTTGAGCAGCACGTCGGACCAGTGCTGAGCCGTCGGCTCGCCGATATAATCCCTAACCTGCTGCCTGATGTCCGAGAGCGTTGCCATTATCCCCACCCTCCTCCAGCGGGACTACGTCGCCGACGAAGGGCTGCCACGTGCCGCGCAACCTTCGCCAAGCAGGTCGCTTCTTCTCTGGGTCGAAACCGTAAACAACACCCTTGTGAATGTCCAGGTGGCCGCAGGTGACACCGGTGTAGCAGTGAATCTTGTAGCCCGCGTCCATAGCCTTGCGGCAGAAGTGTGCATCGTCGGTCATACTGGTAGGCGGTGCGTCGGGGTGCAATTCCGCCACATCCAGGAACCACGGCGGCTCTATGTTGCGGAACACATCGCTCCGCACGAGCAAGCATCCGTTGCCCACCAGCGTGCATTCCCAAACCTTCCATCTGTCCTCGTACCAGCCATCCCAGAAGGGTAGGTCAGGCCCTATGCCTATGAGGGGCTGACACGGCGACGTTTTGGTGAAGTACACGCCCGCACAAATGTCGAGACTGTGCTCATCCATCACGCCCTTGAGCATTGCGAACGCATTCGCAGGCTGTAGCACGTCCGAGTCCTGTATGAAGATGTACTCCACATCCTTTTCCAGCGCGTCCTTGACGAGCGAATCGCGTTGGGGCCCGCGCTCCGGTCCGGACGCCGTCTGTACCATCGCCTGCATGGTGGCAAGCGGCAGCGTTGCAATCTGGTTAGTCAGGTTCAGCGCCACGTCGGTGGGGAGCCAGCCGCCTGCGCATCGGGTGCCGCCCTCTTCCTTTATGAGGTTGGCGATACGGTCAGCCTCTTTGACGCCAAGTTCCCTTGTAAGAACGCTTCTCACCACAGGATTGAGAAGAGGGAACTCCTCGGGCATGACGAGTTGGAAAGACACGTCAACCGCGTGTGCTCTTCGCTTTGCGACCTCTCGCGTATTGTGGAGCGGAGCAACTGGCACGTTTTCGGGCTTCGCACCCTTGACAACCGGCTCGGCGCTGTTTTCTATCATACGGGCGGGGAGGGGGGCTGGCCCCCTCCCCTTTCACCTCCATCATCCGGTCATTAGGTTCTCCTGGAACACGAAGATTGGCAGACTGAAAGTCCCCGTATCGTTCGCGTCCACAACCACTTCTATCTGCCCGAAGATGACTCCAGGCAGACCCGTTGCGGTGGATGGGGTCTCGTTGTACGGCGCGACGGTGATTCCGCTACAGTCCACCGTAGCGCTCGTCCACGCTGTGCCCGTGTGCGCGGTCGTCGCAGTCGTCGCCGCATCACTACCGTACACCGTCAGCGTGAGCTTGTTGGTGGCGTCCGCCTGGTTCGCCTGGTGATAGACGAAGGCCTCCACAATCTCGTTGCAGCCCCGAGGAACCACAACCTCGAACGGTACTGTAACGGTAGCCGTCGCGCTATGCGTGAACTTGTACTGCGCCCGACCGTCTGTCGCGTCAACTTCGTGCGTCAAGGTGCCAGCGGATGTGGTGGCACCAAGCGGCACTGCAACTGCGTTAACCTTTCCAACGTGCGCCATTGTATGCCACCTCCCTTATGACGCCTTGACGATGGACGTGGCCGATGTGAACAGGTACTGGTACTTCGGCCACGTGCACGCCAGTTGTAGCATGGGCGCGATTCGGATTTTCACGCCTGGTACGTCGGACTCGTCCACGAACGTCTCCACCTCGAACGGGTCATTGGCGTCCGGAACCACCCAGTGCAGATACTTGGTGTTCAGGATGGCAATGTACGTCGAGGGACAGAGGTCGTCGTGGATAACCGGAATGTCGGAGAATGACAGTCCGGTGAACCCGTAGTTGGCGTTCTTCGTGTCGGTGTAGTGCATGTACGGCAGCGCCCAGACCCTCTGCATCTCAAGCCACAATGCCGTGTTCGTGACAATCAGGTTCGGGCGCTCGTCGTCCTGTGAACATGCGGCAATGGCAGTGTTCATGTCCGCGTCTTCGACGCTTGTTTCGGTGGACACGTTGCCTTGCCAGTTGGTGTACGTGGAGCGGTTAAGCCCCGCATACGTATTGCTGGTGCTGCAGATGTCAACCAGTCCGGTGATTTGGCTGTCGCCAGTACCGGTGTACACGTGAGTCCAGATGTGCTGCCGCAGCTCTCGGCCTTGTCGCTGAATCTCATTCTTGACCAGGTCAACTACTTGGTTGCGACCGCTGGCCTGCTTGATGTACTCCCTCGGAATCGAGCCAGCCGCCCAGTAGTAGCGCCAATCAAGCACCGGCGACTTGATGGTATCAGGTGTCTGGTAGCTTATCGCTTCGCCAGGACTACGAGTCCCGACCAGACCGGTGGCGCTCAGGTTGACCGGCAGGTAGATGTACTTCCCGCCGCCGGTGACAATCTTATTGCGCCACAGCTCCTGCCCAAGGTAGCCGCGCTTGTAGATTTGGTCAGTGAATGGAAGGCGACAAGCTTTGGCTGCGCTTTCGATGGTCGTTGTAAGAGCCGTAGCCATGCTTTACCTCCATGTTTGTCGCGAGGCGGAGGAGCATGGTGCTGCGTTCTACAACGGTTCATCCACGCCTGGGATGTCTCCCCGTTCAATGGCGTACCGGATAGCCTCGTCGTAGCTGACTGCACCGCCCTCTCCACCAAGCGCAGGTTCTGCCGTTTCACCTGGAGGCGGCTTCTGGCTACCCTGCTTTGCCTGCTGCAGTTCCTTGAGCGCTTCCTGCTTGCCGCGTTCCTTCGCTTCTGCAATTGCTCGGTCGTAGGTTATCTGTTTCCACGCACCTGCGACGTCCGCTGTGCGGCGATCATTGCAGAACTTGCGAATGGATTGCCGTTCTTCCGACGTCAAGGACCGGCCTATCTGGTCCTCGAGTTTCAGCATCTGATTCTCGATACCAACGTCGGCAACCACGGCGCTCAGCACACTGACCTGCTGCTGCAACTGCTGGATAGCCTGCGCTTCCGGCGCAACGGCTTCCGTCTCGGGCGCAACGAGGTCCCAAGGGTCTGGAACCGACGCGCCCTGTCCTCCCCAGGTCGGCTCTCCGGTGGTGCCAGAATCCTCTTTCACGCGAGCGAGTTCGGTGGACACCTCGGTCAACTTGGCCTGCGTGTCCTTGAACCGCTTGGTGAGGGTGGCGACCATCTGCTTGAGCTGCTCTGGGTCGTCGGGAATGTCCCCTGCATCCACGCCGAGTTCCGGTTCAGGCTGGCTGCTGAGTCCGCTGTCGCTGGTCGGGGGCGTATCGCCGAGTCCGCCATCGTTCGGGAGCACGCCTTCAGCGGAGGGCTGGGTTTCGTCGGGACGTTCCATCTTAGATACCTCCGTATTCATTATTGGGGCCTACTTCTTCGCGAGTCTCTTGCGTATGTCGTCCAAACTGACTTCCTTGCGGGTCTTCACCCACTCGACGTATCGCTTGTTCACTTCGTCGGGGTCAAGGCCTACCAGTCTCAGGCCTTCCCGTAGGCTGGTCGTGAGGTCGGGATAGACTCCGGCCTCGGTATTGTTTATCACGCTGACCGGCACATCTATCGCAACAGCGAATTGCGCCGCTGTGACCTGCGCCTTCTTCCGAATCTCGGCAATCGGGTTGAGGGCCTCCTCGGGCGCAACCGCCTTCGGCTTAGCCATCCGCTTTGGTGGGACCGGTTTTCTTGCCATAAGCCCGCCTACCGCTTTCTGCTGGATTTCCTGCGGCCCTTCCTCTGCCGAGCCGCGAACCCCTTTTCGCCGTATTTTGCGATACCGGTGCGCCTAAGCCCTGCCGCCACATAGGCCTCGGGGTCCTTGATTCTCTTGCCGCCTGCCGTCTTACTCCCTCGCGCCCGTATCTGCGCCACTTTGGCCTTCTTTATCGCCTGGAAGCCTCTCTGCGGCGTTTTACTCCTCGATTTCGCTTTGGAGCCGCGCCTTGCCCTCTTTCTGGCCATCTTCCTCGCCTTCTTCTTGGATTTGCCACGTCGCGACCTGGTAGAACCACGACCACTTTTCCGCTTCTTTGAGCCAGCCGTCCTCGTCTCGCTGTACGCGATTGCCCACGCCTGCTTTTCCGGCCTCCCGTACTCCATCTCCGTCCGCATTATCCTGTACCGCCATGAGGACACGCTCTCACCTTTCCGGCGCCGAGGAATGGGCATCCTGCGCTACCCTCCCATCGGGCGGCCTTGAGCCTCCGCCAGCGCCTGCATCATCGCCTGTTCCTCAGGGCTTATTCCAGCACCTGGCGGGGGGGGCTGGCCTTGCTCCTCTGGCGCGGCGGCCCCCTCTGGCCCGTACATTTCATTGAGGGCACCCTCCCTGTTTCCGGCTTGAACCTGCTCTTTGATGCGCTGCATTGCAAGTTGGTACAGTTTTTCGACTACCTCGTCGGGGTAGTAAGCGACCGGTGAGAGTCCGGCGACGGCCTTCTTGCCTATGCGTTCGAGCATGGCCTCACCGTTCGGCAGCCGCAGCGCTCTGACGACGGCCTCGATGTCGGCACCGCCGGCCTGCATAATCTGCAGCAACAGTTGCCCTCTGGCCTGGTTCGCCATCGGCACCTCGTCGGTCGGCTGCACTACTATCTCGAAGCGGGGGTCAAAGCCAGGCACGAAGTCAAGCGGCTTACCGTCCTTGTCCTGCAGGACTGGTAGTATCGGCTTGCCCTCTTCATCGTGCGTCTTGATTTGCCCGCCCTTGGGGTTGTAGTACGTGCGCTTGTTTATGTCCATCATCTGGTACTGTTGCAGAAGGCTTAGCATGAGGTGCCCGAGCCTGCGGAAGGATGTAACCACGGAATCCAGGCGCGGCTGGAATCGTATCGCGCTGGCCGACTGTAATGCCGCAGCATGTCTGCCGGAATACACTCCCGTCGCCTGCTCGCCCTTCGCCGGATTGTAAAGGCCCGTTATCTGGTCAATGTTGTACTCCGACAGTTGCGACATCTGGAGCAGGATTCCGCACTGCTGCAATGCGTCCGACTGAATCGTGCGGGGCACGCCGTGCGCGATGTCCTGCACCTTGATGATCTCGAAGTCGGTCGTTTTGAGCGCGTCGGTGTCAACGTCTCTATCACGCGAATGCACGAAAAGCTTGCTCTGGATTATGCGCATGTGGTCGGCCACCTCGATGACCTGCTTCATGCGCTTGTTCACTTCATCCTGCGGGTCTCGAATGTTGCGAATGTCGCTTATGCCCCAGAAACTCCTTGCGTCTTGCGTCGCATAGAATGGCACTATCGGGAACGTTCCGTGGTAGTTCGGGTTCGGGTACGGTGATTCGCGCTCCTCGGTCAGAATCCGCTGCTTTACGTGCATATCGCCCAGAATCTCGACGATAACCCTCCCGCCGTGCACCCATGCCTGCAGGTAGCGAAGGCGCTTGTTCTCCTTCTCCTTCAATTCATTCGGCCCAGGGGCCCTGGCAAGCTTCGCCGCTTTTCTGAGGTAGCTCGGCTCCTCAACCTGAACCTTCGGCATCTCGGGGATGGCGTCAGCCATAAGGGGAAACTGCCGCCTGGCCTCGGCGATGGTCAGGTACTTCTCGATGATGATGTACTCCGCATCATCAATCGAGGTCGCGTTCGGGTCAACGTAAACTGTGAACGGGTCAAGTACATCCAGCTTGATTTGACCAGGGCGTCCGGTCGGCTGCTCCCACCTCACAAGCATCAGCGAGGTGCCGGTTTGAGAGGCTATGCGGCAGAGGCGCTGGTAGGAGGCTTGAAGGCCCGCCTCAATCTGCACCGAATGCAGGATGTTCGTCGCGGCTGCTGCGGCATCGTCGTACTCCTCCTGCACGGCGCGAACGAAGATTTCGGGCTTCGAGAGCAACATGTGGGATACGTGGGTTTCGACGCTGGCAAACACGAGGTTGACGATGAGGTCGTTCGTGACCTTGTTTGCGTCATTCAGCGATGGGCGGCCATAGTAGTAGCTGAGGTCGGTCAGCCACTCCTTCCACATCACCGAATACTGTTGGCGAAGCTCCTTGGTCAGCCCCAGCATGTATGAGACCGATTCGGGCTTCGTCTTGCCGCCTTCGGCCATGATTCGCCACTCCCACTGGCATTATAACCACCGAAAGCGGCAAAAGGCAACACTTACTCATAAATTGACATAATTTCGTCACTTGATAGCCAGGGCGAGGCCCCTGTGCCTGTAGGCGCCTGGTGCCATGTAGCCCAGTGCCCGCAGGCGCGTTATGCGGCCACTGATTGTACCGATTGGGCGTTTTAGGAACGCTGCAACTTCCTTGTGCGTGGGCGGTGCAGATAACCCTGGAGGCTTGACGCGCAGCAGTTGAATAATCTCCGCTTCGCCCTCGGAGAGGAACTTCCCGTGCCGCCCAAGGTGCAGTTGGATGTCCTCCTTGCGCACGTATGCCCTCTTGTCGCCATGTACTCGTACCCTCGGGAACTGCACGAGTTCGTGGTATTGTAGCCCGAACAGTTTCATCGCATCGCTCAGCAGTATCGGTGTCACATCAACCTCCAGTTCTTGCTGCTCTTTCGCATCTCGGGCGGCCTTTGCGACGGCAGCAGCTTGCTGTAGTCCGACGGGGAGGCCTCGAGCGCGGGTTCGTATGGCAAGACTACCCACCTCTCACCGTTTTTGTCAACTGTGAATTGGTACGACACCGCGTCAAGCCTGTCCATGTTCCGCCCGCTCGGGTCGGGGAAACGCTCCCACTGCGGCATGAGCAGCGGTATTAGATGGTCAGCACAGTGAATCATCCCCATTGAGGCGGGGCCTGATATTCTGTCAACCCGACGCCCCACGCCAAGGTACGCGCCTGGCAGCTCCACAAGCGGCAGGTCGCCTATGCCCTCCTCCTGCGCGACGAGGCGAATCACCTCGTGCAGTGCGGCCTGGAACGACACCCTTTCCATCCCAAACTCCATGAAGTCAGGGCCTGCCCACCGCTTGTACATAGTCACGGCCCGCTGAGCAAACTCGCGCGTGTTCCACCTGCCAGCCTCCAGATCAACGATGTAGCAGTGCCCATCATGCGTCCACGCGCACACCACCAGCGCGCCTTCGCTGGAACCAGCCTTCGTGCTTACGCCAGGGTCGCCGGTCATGTAGTAAACGACGTTCTTCGGCAGCTCCTCCTGCTTGAACGGACGCAGCCACTCCCTCTTCAGCCTGCTGGTCTTTGCGGTCGGGTTCAGCAGGTACTGGCAGCCGAACACGTAGTCGCTTAGCCGCTCAGCCGCCTGCTCGAGGAACTCCTCCGTCAACCGATTCTCGAAGAGCAGCTTGCCGAGCGGGTACTCGTCGAACTCGAGTTTGTCCTGCATCTCAGGGTAGTCGCGGAGCCACTCTTTTGTAACGTACGCCGGTACTATCCACTTGTACTGCACGAACCCTTCCCGAATCAGCCAGCTGTACAGGTCGTCGCGGTCGTAGAAGGTGCCCACGATGTCTTCGATGAGGTTCAAGCTGCTACACGGGTTCAGATACTCCCACGTCGAAATCGTTTTCTGCAGCAGGTCCGCTGTGTTGCACGTCTCCTCGTTCACAACGTCGTCAAGCAGGCGGTTGTGGGCGTGCGCACCGGCAACCGACACGCCGTAGCTGACGGCCCAAATACACGGGTCAACGAGCTGCCGCCTCCCGCGAAGGTCAAGCGCATCCTTCGTCCACCGCACCGTCCTGGGCTTGTCATCATTGTACCACACGTGGTCAGGGAACCAAAACCATGCCTGCTCGGACTCAAGGAGCTTCTTTACCATCGCCAGCCGGTGCTCGCTCTCCGCCTGCCGGAACCCACCGATTTGGCACCGCACTTCCTTGTCCCGCAGCGTGATTTGCGTCTCGTAGGGCACGAATATGCTGGTTTTGAACGTGTTGCGCGCCGCAAGGAACAGTCGCGATGTCTGCTTGAGCGGCCGGTCCGCAACCAGCGGCACCGACTTGTCAAGGTAGCGGAAAAGGGGTCTGTGCACCGGCTTGTGAAGCCACTGCCCCCCGAATCGCAGCCCGAAGAACTCTCCGATGAACTGCTCCAACTCCGTCAGCAGCCGCACCCGCCGATCAATCCAGTCCGAATCGCTCATCTCGCGCTTGACGTGGGCGTACCAGGTGCGTGCCTGGCTGCTCAATCCGGCCTGCCCGTGCTTAATTACCTGCTCGGCATCACGCCGCACTGCAGCCAGAAGCTTTTGGTAGCTGTCATCCGCCTCGGTACTCATTTCTCGGCTCCATGTAGCCCGCTGGTTGGGGCCTCTTCGTAAGGTCAGCCACTACCACCTGCGCCTGGCATAAGCCGTCGTGCCGACTGGTCGTGGGGGATGTGCTCAACCAGGTTCCTTGCAGGTATCAACTCACAAGTCTCATCCGGCAGGTCCCGCCCAGAAGCATCTTTCAGCCTATCGCCAGCTGCCCAGCGAATCAACCCACGCGTATTTTTTTGATTGTCGTAGTGAAGAAATCGTTCCCGCGGATCCGCACCATACCCCCGGTTGAGCTGTCGTACTTTTTGACGAACTCGGCGTGCGGCAAAAGCTCTATACCGATTCTATCGCCCTCCGTGGTTTGGACAATCCAGTTCCCAGGCGCAACGTACCAATGGAAGTAGCTGTTGCAGTCCTCGCCCTCGTCCCTTTTGATCCAGTGGACGGTGTACGGGAACTGCAACACGCACGGATACTCCACATATGCCGCGTAAACTCCTCCATTCCCATCTCGCCGGTCAAAAGGCTCGAACCGAAGCTTATAGCGGTTGTCCTTCAAAATGCCACGCACCTCCCGATGGTTGATTGCTACTGTCTCCATATTACACACTTTTCCCCAGAGAGTCAACCCTTCCGCTCAACTTTTTTACCCCCCCCCTGCCCCCCAGGCCCCCTAAACCCCCCCTACTTACTTCCTCCAAGTAAGGGGTGAGGACGAAGTAAATACCCAACGTAGTCCTCACCCCGACACGTTCTCCTCCCCTCCTTCCTTACCCCCCCCTCATGTCCCCCCCCCTTCCCATCCTCCCCACAACGACCTACGACTGGGTTCTCGCTGCTCTTACTTCACCCGCTACAGCTCACTCCATCCCTCCCCTCTCGACCTCTGTGCTTCGTGACTCTACTCCAATATCCTGCCCCGATTCGACATCACTGCCTGCCTGTGCGTTGCACGCCTGCCTGTGCGGAGCACGCAGACAGGCAGACAGGTGACAAAGCCAGATACCCGCTAAATCGCCATAATCGCTCTGTATGGCGTTTCTATGAGAAATTAGTGGTATCATACCAGAATCTGCTCAAAACCGCTCAGAATCGCTCTATTCGCACGAGAAGGGTATTCAGTGCTTATAAGGGGCCGAGACCATCCCCGTCATTAGGAGAGCAGGTTATACTATACGCGCAGGGAAACCTCGGGGCCGCTTTGGAACGGGGGGTGGGGGTACGCCACTTGGCATCACACACGCGCGTCACATTATACCGCAAGAGTCAACATAACACCCATTATCTGTACAAGTCAGAGGGTAAATCGCACTGTTTCACGTCAAACACAGGCCAAATCAGCCCGAAAATGCCCGTCACGCCACGCAGACACGACGAAATTGCCTCTTTTGGGACACGCTGACTGTGCGTTTTGGGGCACCTGCCTCATATCGGACAACGCGCCAGCGAACAGCAAGCAGGTATATAACTGTTTGGTGTTGCTGGACTTAGGAGAGCGATGGGACGCCTCTTGCACTAAACTCTTGCCTACCTCAATAAATGCCATCCTGTGAGGGGGGTAGTAAAATTTCTTTACTACCCCCCTGAAGAAACTTTACCACGCTGTAAACTTTGGGTACTGAGCCAGGAGAGGGGTTACTATGTATTGCGGTAGTCAATAATAGAAGCCGGTCAGAGGGCACTCTCTCAAACTTTTTTTCGGCCAGGAGCCTTAGAGCCGCAGGGCTTTCTGGCCTGTCGCCATTCCCCAAATCGAAAAAAGTTGGAACAAACGGGTTATAAACGGCGTTGAATGTGGTATATGTATAGTGTACAATCAAACAAGCGCAAGAAGGAGGAGAGCGAGATGCAGGTTGAAGTTAGGGAGTACGATGTAAACAGTCCGTTGTTGCGAGACATTCTAAGCCCGAAGGAGGAGAGCAAGATGGACGTACGCCAAGCAGTTGCAGACCTGGTGGAGTGGAGGTTTGGTGCTGACGGTAGCGGGTTTACCGAGGATGACATTGGCAAGTACGTATGCAGGGTGGCTACCGGCCAGCAAGTGCCGGTGCGCGGCGCAGAGGAGGCGGCACGTGTACTGCGGTATGCGCCCGCAGAGGCGGTGTTGGTTGCGTTGCAGGACGAGTTGCGGGAGTGGCGAGAGGCTGAAGAGGAGCGGAGAGAGTACCTGGACTCAGTCTCGCCGCTGCCGCCGTGCTGAGCCTTCACGCCGAGGGCAGGTCTGCACCTGCCCTCTGGTGAGGGCTTACACACTAAGCCCGCGTGTGCGGGCAGAAGGAGGAGCAGAATGAAACTTCGCAGGGACTGGACATACCGGTATGACCCTGGATTAGTCCTCGCCGAGGAGGAGCTGGAAAAACGCCCGCTTGATGCCGAAGACGCAGAGGCAATGTTGCACTTGCTGGCTGAAGAGTTCGGGGTTCCGGTGCCGCGCCTGCAGGTGAAGAACGGGATGCGGGGTGGCTACTATAATGCAACGGAAGGAATCATCTGCTTCGGGCCTGCACGTATAACCGAAGCATCGGTACTCCACGAGTTCACGCATCACCTGCGCCACTTCCGCGACGCTATAAGCGCGCTGAATGACGTGCATAGTGTTGGTTTCTGCCGTGACTTCCGGCGGGTGCTCAAGGTGTGGGGGGTGGAGGCCCCCTGGTATAAGCCGTACAACCCGCGCTTTAACAGGCGAGTGATTATTCGCGAGATAGCCGACCGCCTGGGGTGTAAACCGGAGGAAGTCAAAGTTCAGGACATCATCCGCGCGGGCGATCGCAGGGAATTGTTCGTCACTACGCCGGCAGGCGATGTATGTGCGGTTGCGCGGTTTGGCCGCGAAGCCCCTACACCATACTTCGGCTGGCATGTGGCGACTGTGCAGTTGCAGCGTTCACCACAATACAAGCCCGCAGAAACGGGCGAAGGAGGAGAGCATAGTGACCAAAGCACAAAAGTTAGTACAGCAATTGACGAGTGAAGTTGAGGAGGGCCGCCTGGACTGGCGAGACGCGCTTGTGCAGCTTGCCGAAGGCCTCAAACCCCGAAGGAGGAGCAAGCAGAAGCGACAGGCCGAATTGCCGGTTCCGGCGGAGGGGCTGAATGTCTGGAGGGATGACCTGTTGGACGTTGTGAAGTCGGCCTCGAGGGCGACAACGACCACATTTCCCACTCGCACTGGTTGGGGTGGTTGGGGTAATATGGGCACTACACCCGCGCCGCCTATATTCAGGACATTGCTACTGGAGGGCGATGAGGGGCAGTTGCGTGTGAGCGCGACAAGGCGCGAGTTCGGTATCCGTCAGCAAGTGAAGGCGCGGGGTAGCCTTCCACCGGTATGTCCTGAGGCGGCTGTGCTGAAAAGCGTTCTGCGGCGATTGCCGAAGCACGCGGTTATCAACCTGCACCGTGACGGTGACATGCTCCGCGTCGAGTGCAGCGATGTGGTGAGCGCTATTGAGACTCACCCTGCCGAGGAGTTTCCTGCGGTTGGCGACGAATCGCCGGAGGTGGAGGTGGACTTCCCCACTGCCGAACTGCGGGAGGCAATTGACGCAGTTGCGCCTGCAGCCTCGGCGGATGAAGCTCGCCCGATACTTACAGGCGTACTGTTCCGGCTCCGCGAAGGTGCGCTGGACCTCGTGGCTACGGACACCCATCGGCTTGCGCGGGTAACTTTGGCTGCGCGGGTGCATGAAGGCGATGACTGCATTGTTCCGGTCAAGGCACTGAACCTGTGGACAGGTATCACAGCCAAGCGTGCCGAGGGCGACGGAACCCGACTGGTGATAGGCAAGGAGCATGTGTTCCTGCATAACAGGGGTACCACCGTGTGGGCAAAGCCTATTGACGGGGTTTTCCCGAACTGCGAGAAGGTTGTCCCTTCTGCGGAGAATATGCAGTGCCGAATCACGTTCAACCGCAAGCATATGCTGGATGCCATAGACCAGTTGACGCCGATAGCAGCAGAGGCAAGCGGGCGGATAGTCTTTGAGCTGAACAACGCCGCGCTACACCTTGTCACCAGTAGCAGGCAGGCCGGTAGCGCAGAAGCGCAAGTGCCCGCGCATTGGACAGGCGAAGCGGAACCGTTTGCCTTGAACTACCGCTTCCTTGCTCGCGGCCTCGAGATGCTCCAGGGCGAGGAGGTGACGCTGGAGTACCAAGAACCGTTAAAGGCATTTGCACTTCGGGAGGAGGATAGGCAATATCTTCTTATGCCGATGCAGGTGCTGTGATTGCCGAGGGAGGGCATTCATGAGCGACGAGGTGATACAGCAGTGAAGTACCTACACGACTACACATTTCGCTGGGACCCTGGCCTGGTCCTCGCGAAGAAGAAGCTGGAGCACAACATGGTCGGTAAAGCGGAGGCCGAACGCAGGCTCAAAAAGCTGGCCTCTCGGTTCGAGGTGGAGGAGCCTCCGGTGCGGTTCAGCCGCCGGTTGAAGCGTCCTGGATACTATGATGACGAGAAACACGTCATCGTGCTTAACCCGCCGGTGAGCGAAGCGACCGTGCTTCACGAGTTCGCACACTACTTGCAGGACGTGCAGTCGCCGGATGACCTGGAGGATGCACATGGCCCCGTGTTCTGCAGGTATTTCCGCAAGGTGCTGGAGGTCTGGGGCGTTGATGTCCCGCACTTTGAGCCATACACTCCGCCTCGCTTCACGCGGCAACTGGCCATAAGGGAGATTGTGGCTGTGCTGCCTGCCGAGTACACGGGCTTCACATTCGAGGGTGTTCAGAGACCGTACCCTGAAGTGCGTTGGGTCCTTGTGGAGGCCATGAGTGCAGGGGCAGACAAACACACGGGCGGAGACAAGTTAGTCTATACGTTTGTCCTGCGGACGGAGGGGGATAGCCCTTACTACAAGTGGGTGCTTTGCAGGGAGTACAGGCGTGAACCTGGCGAACCGAAGCGGGCAACTCTTCTGCGCGTGTTCAGGGAGGATGAGGAGGTGAACAATGATGACGATGACCAGAGCTGAGCGACGGCGCGCTTTGGGCCTGCGGCAGAGCGATGTGGCGAAAGCCCTCGGCGTGTCGGTGAATGCAATCTGGGCTATTGAACGCGAGGACCTGCATTGGGCATACGAGGAGCTGCTCGCGAAGCAAGCGAGGAAGAAGATGGAGGAACTGAAGGAGATGGGTGAGGTGCCCGACGGTCAGGTGGAGTAGCACGGTGAAGCCCGCCCTCGTTTATGCGGGGGCGGGCTTATCTCATGGTGAAGATGTCAACCTCCTCCCTCCAGTTGTCGCCGCGCCTCGGCTCCTTCCTCATCAACTGGGATGCTTCCTCGCGGCTCGTGATGCAGTGAAAGCGCTGGCCCTGGATTTCCCAGACCTGGAGTGGCTCGCCGTTCTCGTCCTCCTCCCACGTGCTATACAACTGCGCATTGACCATCACCCACTGGCCCTCTGTGAGCAGCTTCCGCACGACGCTAGCCGTCTTGCCGCGCCAGACAATGGGGATTCTCGCGGGCTTGTCGGCGGGCTTGTCGGGGTCAGTGGCCAGGGCCTCGTTGACCACCATGAAGAAGATAGCGGTGCCCTCGCCGAGTTTACCGACCATAGAATCCAGTTGGCCGACGAGACAGATGGCGTTGCAGGCGCCCGCCCGTGCCCAGACTTTCGGGCGATGGTACTCAACTTTGGGGGGTAGCGCAGTCGTAACGCCACTCATGCCTGTCCTGCCTTTCCGCAAGTATTGGGGTTATCCAGGCAAAGCCTGACCACTCGCCGAGCTTTGCGAGCAGAGCTTTTCTGCCGTATGACCGCTTCTTGCCGAACCGCTTGACCTGCACGGCGCGGACCTCAATGCGGGATCCGGTGTCGGTCTCGACGATTCTGAAGCCTATGAGGTCGAACGTGCCCGCCGAGCAAGTGCTGCGATAGACCTCGAAGCCCTGGTCCTCGAGCCAGCGTCTCACGTCTCTTTCGCCCTGGGTGCCCTTGCGCGTCCTATTCATCATCGTTGTCCTCCATAGGCGGCAGGTCGGGCTGGCCTCTGCTGTACGCTTCCTGCAGATCGGGGACGCTCCAGTACCTGTCGCGCAGTTTGTCAAAGACGTAAGGGATGCGCTTACCGGCGGCGTCACCCATCCGGTCCTTGCGCACCAGGAGATAGCCGAGGTGGGTGTTGTACTGCTTGTCCTCGCTCAGCCCGCTCTTCCTGCCGCGCCGTATCTGTATCACGATGTCGGCGGCCTCGTCAAGCCCACGCGAGCCTTTGGTTTGGGTGTAATCGCCCACTGCTGTCTGTTGGCTCCCGACGATGATGACGATATTGAGTTCCTGGGCCAGCGCAAGCAGGCGGCGGGCGATGTCGTCGAGCTGCTCAAAGCGCGCGGCGTGCAGGTCGCTGCTGATTAGTTGTATGTAGTCAATCGCGCAAACACGAATCTGCGATTCGCGGTGCAATGTGCGCAGTTCGCGCTCAATATCGGCTATGGTGAAGCTTGCGCTGTCCACGAGGTGCAGCGGGCTACGCCGTATCTTCTCGAAGGCGGCGGCCATCCGCTTCCACTGCTCTGGCTTGAGCGCACCGCGCAGGGCTATGGCCTTCGGGATACCGGCGGTCATACAGGCGAGCTTGGGGAAAAGTTGATGTTGGACGGGCATTTCGAGCGAGAAGATTGCAGCGGGCATCCCGCGACGGGGCTGAATCGTGGAGCGGACGATGGCCTGGAGGATGAGCGTTGTCTTGCCCCAGCCCTCGCGGGCGAGTATTGCTACCAGCGACGGGGGCTTTACGCCATGCAGGGCGAAGTCCAGGCCGCCCTTGCCAGCCATGCCGAAGAGCACGCCGCGCGGTGTGCCGCCGGTGGCCTTGTACTCCTGGGCGGCCAGCTCCAGGGTTTCCCATGCCGCTGTGCGCCAGTCACCTGCGGGCTTTGCGTGGGCGCTTTTGGCGCGTTTGCGGGCGGCCAGAAGCCGCTTTGACAGCCAGTCAAGCACCTCGTCAGGCGTAGTCCCGTTGGTGGAGCGCTTGCCCAGCTCGGCGCTGAGGCGAATGAAGTCCCGCATCCTCGCCTTAGTGAGCACGCTTTGAGCATACCGGGAGACGTGAGCTGTGGTTGCCACCGTGTCAATTAAGTGCGCCAGGTAGCTCGCGCCGCCCACGTCGTCCAGGGCGTCGTGCTTGCGCAGCTCGTCAGCGACCGTCACCAGGTCAACAGGTTCGCCGCGCCCGTGAAGCGCCTGCACGGCGCGGGCTATCGCTCTGTGCGCTGTGTAGTAGAAGTCGTCGGCCTCGACGATTGCCAGCGCCTGAGCAATTGCCTCCGGCTCCAGTAACATGCAGCCCAGACATGCCTGCTCGGCCTTTATATCCTGTGGGGCGGCCTGTTCAGTTTTGGGCGCTTCCATTGCCATTCGCCCTTCGGAGGACGCGCCTCGCGTATCGCCTGCAACGCCTAATGTGTCGTTTCCCAGGCCCACCGTTATACGCGGCGAGTGCGACTTCCCAATTGCCGTACCGCTTGCGCAGCATCGCCAGGTGATTCGCTGCCCAGTCCATTTGTGCCGTCCAGCCCTTGGGGGGATTATGACATGGGTGAATCTGACATAGCCCGACCTCATCCGCTCTACCCCTACAGCCTGGGTACCAGCGGGACTCCTGGTAAATCACGGCCTCCAGGACACGGGCGGGGACACCGGTGCGCTTCTGCAGAATGAGCATGTGCTTTGCAGCAACTTCGGGCTTCGGCGCTTTGAGCATCGGGTTTGCGGCGAGTATCAGCGCGACCAGTGTGGCTATCATTTACCTTTCCCCCTCGCAAATGGTAGAAGTTGGCGCGGCTTACAATGTAAACGTTATATGGTAGGAGCGTCATAAACGGCCTGTAAGCCTCCGAAGTGCTTGTCTGGTAGTGCGATACTAATTCGCGCTGGAAACCACACAGCGGGCTTCTATGCGCGCGAGACACGGGTGTTACCCCGTGTCCTCCACTCCATAATCCTCAACGAGCGTTTCCCAAAGTCTCTTGCAGGCTGATTCGCGGGTGCCAAGCATTCACCACAGCATAGCGATTTATCAATTCACTACTTGCAATTACATGCCAGACCGCCAGGGGGGCAGCAGTATACCGATAAGCATTAAAGAAACCACCGCTTCTCTTAGCATACTGCCTACACTTTTGATAGTAGGTCATAGCTCATCCTCCTTCACTCCATAATCCTCAACGAGTATCTGCCATAGGTGCTTACAAGCCGACTCACGGGTGCGGCCTGAGGCTATTATATACCAATCCCGCAGCCACCAAGGTCTTATTTCTGCGTACCACAAACGTGGGTCATCCTGGACACACCGCAAATCAAGTGGAGTACGCCATTTGGACGAAAGGATTCTGGCATATCGCTTGCACTTTTGGTAGTAGGTCATTCCTCATCCTCCTCTTTGGGTTGGTTTGTCGGCCCCCCTCCGCAATACGGGCAGAACTTGGCGTCAAGGCCGACGTCTATCAGAATGGTTTCCTTGCAACCACCGTCTATTGGATATTTCGTATTCGTACATGATGAATCCCATTTCTGCCAAGTGCATACCCAAAACCGTGTACCTGTTGGCCCCCATATTGTGCGTCCGCACTTACACTGGCGCTCCTTAAGCGTAGGCTCAGCGGTCAGCATATCGTTACCCCTCCTCGGATTGTGCATCTGTATTACTTGATTTGGGTATGACCTCCAAAACCAAGCCGCATCGGGTACATATACGCAAGTCATAATCCTCCGCTTCAACCCACTCGATAATTCCGCTACGCCAATGACTGCACGTAAGCACGCGCCACACATCCCGCAAGTGCTCCCAAAATGTCTCCGGCTCAGCGCGGTCGAACATGGTCAGTCCTCCTCATCTTCCTCATCTTCTTCATCTTTTATTACCCTCCAGCCTTTCCCCCTAAGCGAACCGAGCAAATATGCCACAATCTCTGCAGGATTTTCTGAGTGATACAGCAACGTGAGGTCCTCAACTTCGCCGCCCGCATCTCTCACTACTGCCCAAGCAACATCGGGGTCCTCCGCAATACGAATCTGGTTGCGGTAACCTCCCTCATCTTCCAGTAGGTCACGAATGGAGTCCATTAGTTGGTCAATAGCCTCTACTGCGTTGCGATAATCTACATCGGGCACTATCATTGTTTTTCCTCCTTCGTTATATTAGCCCGCCGTGCTTCCTTACGAACGGCCTTGAATATGGCTTTGTACCATCGCGCGAAGCTCATGCGGCTGACGGTAGGGTCGTGCTTGAACAAATGCGAATATTTGTCCTCGGCCTGTTCGCCATTAAGTCCGCATACGCTACGCAGTATAGTACGGGCTTCTCTGCAAAGTGGTTCAAACTCATCTCGGCCTGTCAGGCCGGAGACCATTCGGGCACTACACTTGCTAATATCGGCATTTCGTCTTAGCCACTCGGCCACCTGGTTGCAAGCATATTGCCTATCGAGCCTACTGGCACAATCGGGGCATTCTTGCAAAGGCCCGATAAGGTCAGTATATTGCCCACAAACTTTACAGTAGCCAGTCATGGTCGGCATCTCCTTTCAGTGATTAGAGGGGCGCGGCTCGGCAGAACTCTGCCACGCTTTCGCGCTGGCACCTCGTCGGCACCGTTCTGTTTCACCCCGCACAGCCGCGCTCCCTCAAATGCTCTCGCCCTCGGCCTCTTCCGTATCTCCCTCCACCAGCGGGTCCTTCGGTTCTACGATAACCGGCTCGCTATCAAGGGCATAAAGGTCATCGGGGTAAAAGGCGAACTCGCTGAGTTGGCCGTACATCTGCTTGGTAGCCTTGGCCGATTCCTCTTCCTTGGCCCGTCGTAGCCGCCTGCTCAACTGCGCCGACCGAATCGCCGCCGCTATCGAACCAATCGCCAGGTAACAAATCGTCCATCCTACGGCTCCCCAGAATATAATCTTGCAGATTACGGTCATCGGGCGTCCTCCTCTCATCAATGCGCATAAGTAGTTTGGTTGTTCCTCAGGACGATTATCGCCGGCAGGTAAAGGTGGATAATTCGCGGGTCATCACCGGTTCCCGTATGTTTGCGCTGTACAGGGGGCATTGTAGTAGTCGGTTCCCGCAAAACATTGACGGGCGGCCCGCTGGTCATCTGGTTGTGCTCACTTTCTCGCCCGTACATGGTCATTGAGACTCCTCCTCTATCAGACGGTAATACTTGCCCTTTATCCAGATTCTTCCATCGGAGAAAAGGGCGAGAACTGCTTTGGTGGCTCGTTTCCTTCCAGGCGGCGCTGCGTGCTCAGGTGGCCCGTAAAATACCAGTAGTGGCTCTCTATTGGGGCGGAATACCATGCTTTCACCAGCAGTACCCTCCTCCCACCTTTCAGGCTCGCGAGTCCCGTCCTCGCACTTGCCCAGTCGCGCTGCAATGGCTTTAATCAGCAGTATGACTATCCATGCGGCTCCCAGCCAAGCGAGCAATTTGCAGATTATTACCTGTATCACAGCCATCAATCAGTCCCCTTCCTTTCTGCTGAATCTCGGTCTGATTCAGCATCCTGCTTTGCAAGTGCATCTAACGCATCCTTGCGCTTCCCAATGAGCCGCTTGGTCACTTCGCCAAATCCCTTATTCTCGAAGGTCATTGAAGAGGTTCCCTCGTCCGGCGATTGGCTCTTTGCCCATCCTTTCGTGAGTTTATCGAGCAATTCAATGACCTCTGCGGTGGAATCCGCGTCAATTTTGCTATCCTCTCCAGAGTTCCACAATTCTCCAAATCCTTCTACGCTCAAACAGTGAAGGCCATCTATAAGCCCATGAATCCCTTGTTGGACTTTGGCAAAGTGGGCAAAAGACTCATCCGCCTTTTTGTACCTCCTTGCCTTAATCCGCTCTTCAAGCTCGCTCAAGTCAAAGAGCACTTCATATAGCCGCGTCTTTAGGCTGTCATATTTACCCACATTTACCGTCCCCTCGTGGAACCGTCTATCCTCAGCCAACCTTTCACTACATCCAGAACTTTGTCAATGGTTTCGACGGTGCGGACGTCATGTTCCCACCAGCAGCGTGCATCATAGTCATAAAGATACACCAGAAACCGCCTCCAGCGGGGCTTGATTACACAGCTATGTCCGTCCAGCGTGACTTTCACGTTTTGGTGACGGGTGAGCAGGTATTCAACCTCATACATTGTCAGGCTGGGCTTAGACATTTGGCTTCTCATTCCTTTGGTTCTGGCTCTACAGCCTCCCACGGCACTGCAAGCCGTATCTCGTGCTCGTAAGGTTGCAAATCGTCGGCCAGACGCCATGCCATCGTTAGCGCATACGTATTTCCGTCGGCGTACTCGCGGACTATCGTTGCCGCCCTCGCTGCGAGGGCATATAGCAGAATCTCCTCCGACCAGTCCTCGATGTTTCCGCCTTCCTTCACGTATGAGGCAGTCCGCACCAGGTACTTGGTTGCTTCCGAAACTGCCATAGAGCTGAACATCTTGACGCCTATACGACTCTCCGCGTCCAAGGCGTTCAGCAAGACATTGAGCGCGGGTAAGCGGTCACCTCTGGCCTCGAACCTGTCTTTGAGAATCACGAGCGGCATTCTGATAAGTACCTCGTCGGGCAATTTCGTGCGCCTCACAAACGCCCACATAGAGTCTCTGTCAGTCCAGGTTTCCCATGCTTTTTTTGTCAATTCGGACATCGGCATGTCACTCCTTTACCGGAAACTCGCGCACCCTAAGCGATTCCGGCCATTCGGCGGGGTCACTTCCCTTGCGCGACTTCAGCCCCAGTTCTTTCGCCAGGACATTGCCAAGCTGTTTCACAAATACAGGGACACCCGCCTCGCGGCAATCGTTCACAATCTGCTGTGCCCATTCCAGTTTCATCGGCCTTGCTCCAGGGCCGCTCTCGCCGCCGACGACTACCCATTCCACACCGGAATCCGGTAGGTCAAGCGAAACCGGCCCCAACAGCGGCTCGGCGGAAATCCACATCTGCATTACCGGAGTCCATCCAAGCCGCCATACAGCATCCTGGTTTTCTACCGTAACGCCAAGGTAGAGATTCGGCATAGGGTAGATTATTCTCTTGGCCTTAAGGCCCAAAGCCCTCAACGGACGTTTTGTCAGCACGAAGAAAGTGTGTTGCTTTGCTACGTACACTGTAGCCCACACAGCCGCAATAGCATATAGAGGTATATCGCGGTGAAACAAATCGCCCATTGACGGCACAAGTATCCGACGAGGCTTCCTCCAATGCAAAGGTTCGTCCAGACGTTCAAGGTGTACTGTCGGCCTGAAATCCCACCCAAACCGCTTAGCCAACCGGCGGGCATAGCAATTGTCGCAACCGGTGGAGACCCAGGAGCAACCGGTTACAGGGTTCCAGGTTTCGTCAACGTATTCAATTCCGGTCATGTTGCTCCTCCTCCCGTGCGATTCTGCCAATGAGGAAACTCGCTGCACCTTCCGACCCGCTTATCAGAACTGCGCCGAGTAACACCAGTATAGACCCGACTGCTTGCACCGCGAAACCGATGCCCAGGATCGTCAGGGAGAGCACGTGCTTAGCCGCCGGTGTCATCGGCTTCTTCCTCCTCTATCGCTTCATAGTGTGCCTGCTCTGCAAGTTGAGGTTCGATTGCATCGAGAATCTCGCACCGCAGCCCGTCCAGTATTATCTCGACTGCCTCCTGCACGCTATTAGCAGAACCCACCCCGACCAGGTAGCCGTGGCAGCGCAGTGTTACGTACCACCTCCCCCAGAGGCCACGGTCATATTCAGCAGTCCATTCAGGCGTCATTACACTTCCTCCTTTGCCTTACGGCAGCGGAATGTGGCTTTCGTCTCCACCTCCAGCAACTCCTCGAGATCCTCGTGCTCTCTCAACAGCTTGGACAGGGTTCGGGCTGGCGTTTGGACAATCTCCAGCCAGTCAAGGCCGTTGTCATTGCACCACTTGAGGAAGGCCTCCATGTTCCGCACGCGCGGCCTCTCGGTCGCGAAGTAGCCGAACTCCTTATCACCGACGCGCAGACCACCGTTCTCGTTGCACCACTGACGAACCATGCCCTGGAGGCGGGAGCGTTCCGCGTCAAGCACAAGGAGCTTCTGTGCGGCGGCATGTGCGTCGCCCTCGGGCACCTGCATCTTCGCCACGGGGCAAATGGCGGTGTAGCCGCATAACGTGCACCATCCGCTCGGCGTCGGTTCCAGTCCCGCGACACCGGCGCCCTCCGCCTCGCGCTTGATGTACTGCACCGCCTGGACTATCTCGCTTGAGTCCATCTTACCGGTAAGCCACCATTCGTGCTCGCGCCCGAAGCGGACATAGCAGTTCGCCAGCCTGAACTGCTCAACCTGCGGATAGACGGCCTGCACAAGCCAAGCGTAACGCAGCAACTGAACCGGCACTTTCTCCTCGTCGTATCGAGGGAAAGATGCTTGCGTTTTCCAGTCGGTTATGTGGGCCGTGGAGCCGTCAATCGCAAGGTAGTCAAGCACGCCCTGGAACATGTCGCCGCTGGGCAATTGCGCGAGCAGTCGCTCCTCGACGCCAATCATGTGCTTGATGTCAAAGGCGAAGCCTTCGACGAAGCGCAGTATCATCTGCTCAATTTGCGGCTCGTCAACAAAGCGCTTAGCGATGGCCCGCCCGATGTCCCAGTCGGTCTCGCGGTCAACCTTGTGGCAGTGCCTGGCGTACTCGGCAGCCGCTTCGTGAAATCTGCGGCCCAGGTGGAATACGTCGGAGCGTGCCTCCGGCAGCTTGTCAATGTACTTGCACTGCCAGGCATAGGGGCACCGGTAGAAGAGTTCGATTCGGGAATGGCTCCAGGTCATGTCCTTCATGTCTCATCATCCCCAAACAGGGCAAGGTCGTCAGCCTCCGGCTCGTGCTTTTCGGGTTTGACGGTTCCGACGTGACGGGCGAACTCTGTCTCGGCGTAGTCAACCGCTCCTTCGAGTGAGTCGAAGTTCGACCTGACCGCCTCACGCTTCGCCTGCGTCCATTGCAGCGTATCGGCCAGGCTGTTGAACTTGGCCTCGAGGTCAACCTCCGGCAAGTCCTCCGCTTCGGGCACGAACTCCTCGGTGTAGCGCTCGATGTCATCTTCCGTCTCCTCGGCAAGCGCGGCCATCGGCTTGTAGCGCTCAGCGAGTTCTCGCAGCCGTTCCTCCTGTTCGACGCGGCGCTGGATGTACTTCTCCGCGAACTCGCGGAATGCTATCGTGTCGCCAGGGTAGTCCAGGGTGACTGCCGGATTGACGAACACGCCGTCCTGGGTTTCGCTGCGCCTCCACCACATCCTAAGGTGCAGCGGAACACCGGCAAGTCTGCCGCCCAGTATCCGCTGAAAGTCGCGCAGCGTGTTCTGTATCGCGATGTTTGACGACCAGGCAACCGACCTGAACTCGGCGACGCCTGGGAACGTAGGCGCAAATGGCAGGAGGAATCGGAGGTAGCCGAATGGCTTGCACTTGTAGCTCGGCTTGTCACTGTTCCAGTTAGGGCAGAGGCTTGGGCGGCAGACGTGGTTTGGCCCGTTGTGGAAGGCCTTTATCTCCCGCCACATCTGCTCGCTCATGTTATCCGGCTTCTGGAAGCGGTGGATAATGCAGTGGGCAGGTGCCTCCTCGTCCTCAATGTCAACGCCCTTGAAGTCCTTGGCCCAACAGTAGCGTTTGCGCCTCCCGTACCACGCGATGCCGGAGGCGAAGACGTCCTCGATGTTGTCGGACATGAATACGACCTGAACAACGCGCGGCTTTTCATCCTGGGCCCACTCAACCAGCCTCGCCTGCGCCTCCTCGTCCGTCACCCAGTTGCCCTGTCCCTCCGGACTGAGGCGCTTGATGACGAAGTAATCGCGCTTGCTCGGCCCTGACTTGCCCTTCACTTTCGGCGGGTCGCCGATAGTGACGCGGTAAAGGACGGGTAGTTGGTCAGCGGTCTTTCCTGGAAGCACTGCCTCCTCCTCCTTTCGGGTGCGCCTCGGGCGAGGCCGATTCGTCCGACAACCGGACGCCGGTTCGCGTCACGGCGATGATTCTCCACGGCCTATCGCCATACGTCTTTTTCACATAGTCGAGGATAAAGCCCTCCAAGTCTGAGAAGCGTACTTTGAGCATTGCCATGCTTTCACCTCCCCTCCCTTTTGCGTTCGAGCGCCCGCTCCTCGAGCTTCTCCAGCAGCCTTTCGTTCTCGGCCCAAAAGGTCTCCATGAGGGTAGATGGGCGCTCTGTTATCTGTTCGGCGATGTGTTGGCAGGCGGCCTCGGCGCAACGCGAGAGGTCATTCCCGCATTCGTCGAGGAACTCGTCGCGGATGTACTCCCAGTATTCATCCGTCCCGACCCAGTGGTTTTCGAGGTAGTCGTCTCGGTACGGATTGTGGGGTATGTCGAGCGAGTACGACACTTCAAGCACCTCCGCTCCAGGGATAATGCGGCGAGGCCCGATGGAGCCAGCATCAGGCCTCGCCTGTTGTCCGGTGCCCCGCCTTTGGCGCGGAGAAGGAGGAGTGAGGTGCGGCACCGGCACTGGACGACCGGCTTGCACTCGCAGATGGCAGACTGGGGGTTGTGCGCTCAAGGCTGTCTCCCTCCTCCTGGTGGGCATTGTATATCGGCTTGCGGAGCGAGTCAAGACCCTGAGCCAAAAAAGTTACAACTTTTTTTCAGGCCCTATGTTCTGCGCCTCACATAAATCTTATGCTGGTCGTGCAGGTGTGTCGCATTGACCTCGTAGCCCAAAGACTCCAGCAGCGGGCGAATGTCCGCCCGTGTCCGGCCATCTTCAATTCGCGGGCTGCAGCCAATCACCTGTTTGCCCTCAGGCGCGTCGAGGTTGATAACCATTAGCCGCTGGCGCGGCGACACTTCACCTATCACCGACCAACGCGCCTCGCCCGCATGTTGCCAACTCCAGAAGTCAAAGCCGCGCAGGCCCATCTGGTTGCAATAGGCGACAGCAGTGCGTATCTGTGACGGCTTGTGATAGAACCGCTTATATGCAGCCAGCGTCGGGATTATTGGCTTGTTGTACTTCCCCAACTCACTCAGCGACTTGCGCAAGGCCCACACGGGGTCATGCCGGAACCAGTACACCTGCGGCATGATGAAGTCGGCGGCATTGCAGAACACGCCCCACGGGAAGGTCGGGTGGTAGCTCGGTATGTAGAAACTGCTAATCCCAACTGCTATCCCAGGCTTGAGCCGTAGTTTGAGTGATGTAACGTACATTCGCGCCTGTTGGTGTTTGTCTTTGTACTCGGCTTCGGCATCCACTACGACAGCGGGGACATCGAGGTCATTTGCCAACTGTGCGAAGAACGCCGCTTCCTCGGTCGGGTGGTTGCCACAGGCATACTGCCAAATCCACGGTTCAATGTTCGCTGCATGGAGTGCGTGCACAAGGCTCTCGAACTTATTGCGGTTAGCCCCGTGATACTTTATTCCATCGGCGACCTTGACCAGCACACGAGTAAGTCCGTGTGCTCGCGCCTTGGCGACAATAGCATGGACATCGCCGCGCTCGCACTTCGGTATCTGCCAAATCCAGACGCCCTTACCGCGGCCGTCAGTTTTCATGCCCCTCACTCCAATAATGCTTTCAGCCCGTAGGCAAGGATAGTGTGAATCAATCGAACCTTGCCAGCCTCGTCAATGCCTGGAATGTCAATGTTCCGCGCGATGCCCCGTGAGATGTACCGCAGTTTCTCCTCGGTCAAGTCCTTGCGCAGTGCCCGCCGAATGTCTTTGATAGAATTATACTTCTTCGGCAGGCGGATTTTACCTGCCCGAATCCATTCAGTCAGCCAACTCATTAGTTTCACCTCCCTTTTCATCGCACCGGTGGAGTCTGCCCCCTGTGCTTGATTGCATTTTCAATCGCCGCCGCGATTCCCGTCAGCACTGCGGTCAGCAGTGTCGTCTGCATCGGGTCAAGCTGCAGCTCGGTAACGTGAGCAATCAGGTATGCTACCGCCGCACCGATAGCCGAAAGTATCGTCATCTTCACGCCGCGATTCAGTACCTTCATCGGGTCTCACCTCCTCTTAGGTTGCGTTGTGGTTGTCCACTTTGGTCTCAATGCGGGTAACGCGCTGCAGGATTTCCCGAATGTCCCGCTGGATTGCGTCCAGGTGGTCGCGCACCCTGTCCATGTCCTCATTATGGCGTTGCACTATCAGCTCGTCAGCGCGGACAGCAGCAGCCCACAGTTTCCAGAGTGCCACTGAGAAGGCGGTTATCAACGCAAGCAGTGCAACGAGGACCTGTTCGTTCACTTGATCCTCCCCTCCAAGCCGAGGTCGCGGAGCTGCTGCTGTCGCCCTCGTTTGATTCCTTCTCGCTTTCTCTGGAGCCGCTGTTTGGCCCTCGTGAGGTCCAGAACCGTCTGGTTAGTACCGGTGAGCATGTCAATCCAGCCCTCCTGTACGTTCTTGCCGAACACGCGGATATAGTAGTGCGTGCCGCCTGGCCTGCGCGGTTGAGCAAGCCTGCCGACGCGCCCAAGCACGGGGAACAGCGATTCCATCGCATAGCGGAACCGGCTGCTAATCTTTAGCACGTCCTCGCCCTTTTCGTTCTTACCTATCGCGAGCCAACCGGTAGTCCACCAGCCTTTCGGCACGACCGTCGCCCAGAACGGCGCGTCCTCGTAGCCGACGTAGGCTTCCTGCGCTCCTTCGGGGGCATAGCGCTTGCGCCAGTCAATGGGGCCGCCGTAGAAGGCGCTTTTGTTGGCCCACAGTTCAAGCGGCAGTTTCCACGGCCCCATCGAGGCGAGTAACTCCTGCGCGGACAGCAATTTGCCCACGTCCGCCGCTGGCAGTCTGAACACCATGAACACGGGATTGCCGTTGACCTCGAAGGGAAGTTGCGCCGTGTATTCCTCGTGATAGTATTCCGGCATCAGTTCAGTCGGCACCCTCTTTTGGGGCTTCACGAAGGCCCGCAGGTCGGCTATCATCTGCGGCGGTATCCGCCACCTACCAGGGTGCTCTATCAGCGTTGACACTTGGAAAGCGAAGTTGTTGCGCATCCACGACCAGAACGGAAAGACTCGCCGGAATATCTGCTTTTCGGCGGTTGTCAGGTCAGCGTAGTCAATCAGCGCCCGCCGTATAAGCCTACCCGCCTCAATCGGGTGGTCGCCTTTGAGCAGGCGGTCAATGCCGAGCGCCAGCTTTGACACGTCCTCGTTCCACCTTGCGAACGTTCTGGTCGGGAGCCAGCCCAACCATTCCGGCGAGAAGGGATTCATTGTCGTGTTCAGAACCTTGTTTATCTGCCCAAAGGCGGTATCCGGCACTTCATTGAGTGCAGTGCTTGCCCAGCCGCTGTACCAGGCATTGCGCTTTGCAATCTCTCTCAGGGACGCGAGCGGCATCCTTCTGTCCGGCAACTTGAGCAGGAACTGCCCCGCTTCTTCCGTTATCAGGTCAGGTGCAACCTTGGTCGCAAGGCGTCCGAACATGCGTTCCCACTTGCTACCTTCCTCGGCGGCTGCGGCTGCTCCTATCAGGAACCGTCTTGGGTCGGTCAAGCCCGCCAGGAAGCAGTTGACCATGTTGCCCTGCATGTTGACCATTGCCCAGCCCCAGTTCGCTACGGTTGCGCCTGCCTTCCATGAACGTATGTACGGGTCGTAGAACCAGCGCCAGAAGACGTGGGACACCTCATTTATCGGGTGAAAGTTCGTCGCGCGGATAAGTGCAAGCGCCTCATCGGGATGGAACTTCAAGCCGCGCAGTTCAGGCCATAGCCGAGAGACCGACTTGGGATCAACGTTCATCGTCCGCGCGGCGTCCAGCAGCGTTATCCAACCGTCAAACTCCGGTCGTATCATTTCCTCGGGCACGCCCCACGACATGGCTGCAGCCGCGAGCTGCTTCCTCGCCTTCGCCAGGAACTGCTGTTTGCCGCGCTGCGCGACGAGTGCTCCCCAGTCGAGGTTGGTGTTGAGGCCCGACCAGACAGCACGCAACGGGTTTTGGTAGTATTTCTGCTTTGCGAAGGCGGGTACCTTGTGGCTGAACTCAAACAGCACCGACTGGAAGTCCCGCTCCATCGGGCCTCGGAATGCCGGCAGTCCCTCAGCCGCCGCCCTCTTCGCGATGTAATGCAAGTAGTTGGCTACGTGGCCGTCATCTCCCTCTGACTGTCGGAGCAGGAATCTTATGACGTCCATATCCAGGTCGCGCTCGGCCTCGCGCGCGAGCTTCCTCGGAGCAGCCGTTATCAGGCTGGCGACCTTCCTAACGTCCTGCTCGGCGACGGTACCGAACTCCTCGTAGAGCGCCTTCCGTACCCACTTGATAAGCGGCTTGTCCCCTGGACTGCCGCCGTGCAAGCCTGGAATGTAGTCCTCGCGTATAACTTTGAGCAGGTCGTCGGCCAGCCCTTCTTCGCCCCACACGTCGAACATTTCGAGGCCTTTGTTGAGCAGGAACTTCAGGTGTTCGAGCGTTGGCACCCTCCCGACCGGCAGGCCAAGCTCGCCGTAGTGCAGTGTCCGGCTGCCGCGTGTGAGCACGTCAAGCAGGGCTTCGTAGTCCGGTGTACCCGCAAGCCCGAAGTCCTCACCGACCGAGAGCGCCCTCCGCAGGGCCTCAGGACGCCGAGCGAAGCGCCGGACGACCTCTGCCGCCCTGGGCGGAAGTTCCTCCAGAACCTTCGGGTTCCGCAGTATCTTCCCGATGGCTCGCGGCCTGGTCGAACGGATGATGCCGAGGCGCAGGTGGTTCTCGGCCACCGTGTTACGCAAGTGGTCGAAGGCCGCAATCGTTAGCACCTGTGCAGCCTTCTGCGGGTCTTTGGCCTCGGTCGCCTCGGCTATGAGCGGCTGCAACTTCCGCGCCAGTTCGTCATCGCCGAGCTTCGCCACCAGTTCCGGAAGGTTCTCGTCGCCCGTAATAGTCTGGAGCAGCCTTCTTACGTCATCCTTGACTTTGCTTATAGTGCTGACCGAGACGCCAGGGTATCTGCGGGGCAGTATCTCAGGGGCTTCGCTGATTGTCGTCACCAGCTCATCAACGAACGATTCGGGCGCCATTCGCATGTACGTCGCCGCTCGTACTATGGCCTCGCTTTCGGGTTTGGCTATGTTGAAGAATCCGGCCCTGCGCATGTGGTCTATCAGGTCCATGTAGAGCTGCATTGGGCCGCTTCGGGCCATTCTGACTGTTTCCGACGCCATTTCCGACCGGCGAGTGCCCGTTGAGAGCGCTCGGTAGGCGGGTCCGGTCAGCGGTTCAGCCAGGCTCGAGGTCGCAAGCCTGCGGGCAGTGCCCGCCTTTGCAATCGGAATGCCCGCAAACCGCCAGTAGCGCTCAGACGACTGCACCGCCCGTTGTGTCGCTGGGTCTGCTACCGCCCTAAGAATCCTGTCAGTGAAGTCCGGCCCCATCGTTTTGACAAGTTCGGCGAACGCATCCTGCACTTCCGGCGAGGCCTTCGCCAGCGCCTGCTTCGCTGCAAGGTCAACCGCCCGCTCAGGCACAGCGCCGTGCGCCCTCACCAGCTCGAACGCGCGTTCGGCAACGGATTCCATGCCCTCCACTATGCGGGGCACTATCCTCGGAAGTACGTCCGGAGCGCGTTCGGCCATCTCCTCAATCAGTGCGGGGGTCATCTCTCTCGCGCCAGCCTTGACCGCCTTGACTGCGCTGACGAAGCTCTCAGGTTCGCCAAGGCCGATGTAGGTTAGGGGGTCGGTCAGGGCATCCTCAACGATACCGCGCGTGTATGCGTAAAGCGGGTGTGCGCCTCTTTCGAGCCAGTAGTCAACGTTTGTGAAGGGCTGTCGGCCCCGCACGAAAACGTCCTTTAGCGCTTCGCGGGCACCGTGCTTGAACGTCTCCCGCGCCTGCGGGTCTATGGCAAGCTGGTAAAGCGTTTGCCCTGCTTCGACGGTACCAATGCCGCCAAGTGGTCCGAGCTGTGCACGAATCTCTGGCGGCACGACTTTGCGGGCTGAGGCTGCTATTGCTGGGCCGAGGCTGAAAACATGTGTCAGGCCTTCGATGATTTCAGGGACAGCCCCGACAGACAGCCGGTAGAGGGCCTTTCGCCACAGCGGAGCACCCTTGCCAGCACCGGCCATCTGGGCAACAGAGCTGCTCAGCTCGAACGGCGGGCGTTCGAGGAGTTCCGGCTCCCGCGTCGGGACGGTCATCGGCTGGCCCTGCGCCGCCCTTCGCCTTGCCTCCTCCTCACGCTTGCGGCGCTCTCGCGCCTCCTTTATGAGTTTGGACTGCTGCCCGATGGGTGGCAGCAGGTAGTTACGGCCGTATTCTGGCATTCGTTCTCACCGCTGCCTTGTACCGTATGCGCTGATTACGGTTCCGATGTCCGATGGGCTGGCGGCTGGCCGGCTGAGCAGTGCGCGTATGCCCCAAAGAGCGTCTGCAAGGATGCCGGATGGCAGGCGCTTAGGCGGGCGCCTGATTGTCGCCTGTGGTTGTCCACTCTGTGCGGCCTGTGCGCCCCGCTTCTGCTGCAACTGCATGTAGGTTATTTCCTTCATAACGTTCTCCTCGGTGACAGGTCTGCCCTTGCTCATCGTCGCGGCCATCGCTTGTCTAACCGTGTCGTATCCGAACTTGTTGACCAGCACGTTAGCCGCCCAGGAACTGAGCGCTTTGCCTCCTGTACTCGGCGCGGGGGTCGTTCGGCCTGCGCTACGGCTTCTGCTACGTCCGCCTCCGGCTCGGACGCCCCGCGCCGGTGCGGCCCCGACGGGGATGCCGAACTTCTTCGACGTCTCCAGTGTGCCGGTGAGCTGACCAGCCGCCTGCGCCTGTGCCGTCGCTCCGGCTGTCGCAGGCGTCTGTAGCGGCGAGAGGGTGATGCCAGGCAGAGCGAGGTACCCCCGCTTAATTGCCTCAAAGGTCTCTGGGCTCTCTTGTCTGAGGTAGTCGAGTAGCATGTCAATCCTTTCAATGTCGGCCTTGGTCTGCGCGGCGCCGAACATTTTTGTAGCCCAGGCTTCGATGGGGATTGCCTGCTGCTGCTCATAGATTCGCGCTCCCGCCTGGTAGTAAGGCCCGTACATCGTCCTCCAGTTTGCGCCCCACTCGCCGAGCAACGCACGCTGGTATGCGCCCTGCTGGCTCAATACGGCTATGTTGAACTGGTTCCTCAGCATGTCCTCCCTTAGTTTCTTGTCTATTTCTATGCCGTACCAGTTAAGCTCCGCATTGAAGCGGTTCAGCGCGTAGTCACGGGCCGATTCTATGGACCTCTGGTTCAGCGTGGCCCAATCCAGCGCCTCCTGTGCCGACATGTGTGCTATCTGTGCGGCTATGAGTTTGGCCTGCTCTGCCTGGGACTTCTCGCTGAGCGCCACCCGCCGCTTCGCAAGCTCCTCGGATGTCTTAGCGCGTCGCTGCTCCTCTTTGAACCGCACGGCCTTTTCGTATCCTCGTGCTGCGCCTGCAAGCGCTGCAAGCCACGATTCGGCCATCTCGCTCACCTCACTGTTTTCTACTTGCCGAAGATTTTATCGGACAGGCCGAAGGTGACGGCGCTCAGTATGTCGCCAATCAGACCCGTCTTTCGTTCCTTCGCTGCCTGCAGGTAGCCCTGCTCGGCCAGCCACCTCGTCAGGTTAGTCTGAGTAGTCAATTCGTCGTACTGCTGCTGCAGTCGGGCATAGTTCAGGACGCGGTCTGCCTCCGCATCGCTGAGGCCTGCCAGCGCCGCCTGCCTGCGCAGCTCAAGCTCGCTCCAGCCTTGGTCGCGCGCCTGCTGCGCCAGTGAAAGTTCGGCCCGCCCCATTTGCTGCTTGTAGGCTTCGGTCAGGTAGTTTAGCATCATCGCCTGCTGCTCGAGGCCGTACCCGCGTTCTGACTCCACCAGGCCAGGCACCATTTGCAACGCTTGCTGGCGTCGGGCCTCCTGCAACTGCGCGCTCATCTGCGCAAGCTGTTGCCGAGCGCTGATAATCTGGTTCATCCTCTGACGCTCAATGTCCGTGAAGCCGCCCACCCGTTCGCCGGACCTTGCCATGCCACGCGCGGCAAGTTGCTCCTCGAGCTGCTGTCTTGCGCGTCTCGCCTCCTCGTGGGCGGCGGCCTCAACCGGCCTCATCATCGTCTCCTGCAGTTGTGGAGCGATACCCTGCGGTCGGGTTATATCTTCAAGCAGCTTCTGGAGCATCGCCTGCTGCACCGGTTCGAGCTGACCGAGGCCAGGAGGCGGCTTGTAGCCGGTGACTGTGGGCTGAGGCGGAGTTGCGGTTCCGGTTGGCGTTATCGGCCGCAGCATTTCAGGCGGCGGCGTAGCCGCAGGCTGTGCCCCCGTTAGAACGTTCGTAAGCAGGGTCTGCGCCGCTTCGTTGAACGTTGTCGGACCGGCGGGTGGGGGCGGCGGAGGGTTCTTGGCCTCCTGATAGGCGCTTTTGACCGCGCCTCCAGCCAGTTGTGTCGTCGCTGGGTTATAGGTGCTCAGAACCTGCTGGCTAACCGAGTACGGGTCGCCAGCGCCCTGCTTCGCCGCGTTGTAAATCGCGGCTTGGAGCGGGTCGCCCCACACCGTGGACGATGGACGTTTCTTCGAGCCTCCGAAAACAGGGTGTCGTTTCCCTCGATGTGTCTTTGTCCAGCCTGGCATCCTTGTCAGCCCCCTCAGTACAGCCTAACGACCATGATTCGCTTGTAGCCGTCGCATCTCAGAGTCCCGCCTGACCAGTTGCGGTACTGCATCCTCAGCGTGTGTGTCCCCTGCGGCAACTGGAAAACGTCAAGGTAGCTCACAGTGTAGCCCTGGTGCGTAGTGCCGATTGTGTTCTCCTGCCTCATCGCCCTACTGTCTCCGAGCATGTCCGAGCCGTCCATTGTCAGCCTTATCACGAACTCCAGGCCGCTCTGGTCTGGGCTTTCAAATGTGCCAACAAACCGGCATTCGACGATACCAGGCCCGAAGTCCACGTCAAGCTGCATGTCAGGAATGTCAACGTAGCCGTCTGAAACTCTTATGCCGGAATCTGCGGTTGCCCCTCGCGTTACTGCTATCGCGCCGCCTGCTCTGTAGAGGTCACGAAGCAGCTTCGCAGTCCGCTTGTCCTCCGGAAACGGTGCCGACGGCTGGCGCTCCAAACGCCGAGTTTGCTTTGCAGCCTTCTCAGTCGGCGGCGTTTCTGCAGCCTTCGCGCTAACTGTCGGTGCTGGCGGAGTCCCGCCCCAGACACTCCATGTTCCCCCTGGCAGAGGCGTGTTGGCTTCGCCGTTGTAAGCAGGCAGGTCGCCTGGGTTTGTACCGAGCACCCAGTACCACTCGGGTGGTTCCGTCACGTAGTAGTACAGGTAACGGGTGGCCCCAGGCTTTTCATAGTACGGCTCGCCGCCATACGTACCGGCCTCGTAGTACAAACCGTCGTACGTGCTGTCTCCGGCGCCCTGTACGTGCCATGTCGCCATTAGCGCCTGCCTGCCCCTCTGATTCTGTAGTCCAAGCCCACTTCGCTTATCGCGATTTCGGAGCCGGTGCTCAGCTTGTGCTGTATGTCTATGCTTGCCTCCTCGCCCACTATACCCGCCGGAAGCGCCTCGGCATACCTGTCAACAGAAGAGGACGTGGTGAAGCTGCTTGTATCGGTGACGGTGCCATCATCGAGGCTAATCTTCACTTCGATTGTGCTCGAACCGCCTGCCTCTGCAGTCAGGTATATGCGCTTGAACGACTTCTGTTGCATCGGCGCTATCGGTAGCACTCCGGTCGTCGCCTGTGCAGTGTAAGCGTTACCAAGGTCAGCGTAGGTGCCGTCTTTCAGCAATTCAACAAGCTGCCCCGACGTATTGTCCACCGCAATCAGCGCCTGCGGGAAGTAGCTGCTGTACAAAACCGAATGAACCCACTGGTGCGTCGGCCAGCCGGTTGTGGTGTACTCAGTCCATGCTTTGGTGCCAGGGAAGTACGCGAAAGTTCCCGCCGAACCCGTGGCGAACAGATACCGGTCATAGTGCCAGACGCCCCTCGCGTAGCTGTGCATCTGGCCTTCGAGCCTGTTGCGAATCGGCAAGCTGATTTCCGTGAGCCTCTCGCCGTCGTATAAGTGCACTCCGGTGTCACTCGCGAATATGAGGCCGTATGGCGTCTTGGCGAAGGACATCGGGGCAATGCAGCCCACATTCGCAACCTGGTGAAGTTCCCAGGTATCCCTGTAGTAGCCTACCAGTTCCCACAGCGACCGGCTCGTGGCTATAATGAGTACGCCGTTGATGCTTGCCATGCTGCGGATTTCCTCGCCCTCGACCATCGGCAGCGTCATGGTGTTGGTCGTGCGCCCGCTATCGGAACTGTAGCCCCAATAGTAAGGTTCGTCGGGTTCAGTGAAGGCGATGGTCTTGCCGGTCGCGACAAACAGCCTGTCTCGGTGCCCTTCGATGGCGTAGTAAGGAGCGCTAATCAAATCTGTGAGCGTCGTATGGTCCTCGTCATGGAGCGCTGCGCCGAGGTTGTCGTCGGTCGTGTTGTCGGTGTAGCTGGTGGTCGCGTTTGTTATTGATGTAACGTAGTAGTACACGCTGCCGCCTGCTTTGGTGCGGTAAATGTACTTGTTCGTGGCGTCGGGATCCGATGATACGGGAATGTTGGTCAAGTTCACCTTCTGCGAACTTGGCTGCACAAGCGAACTCGCTGGGCTTGGATTGCTTATGATGGTGTAGTCCGCCGCTTCCGAACGCCGAGTTGATCGGAAGCACACTTTGTAGTAGTAGTCGCCGGTAAGGTCACCTGCAGCACCGGTGGCTACGGTTGGAGCCGATGTCGGCGCGGCGAGGTACGGGTCTCGGTACTTCGCCTGGTCGGTGAACATTTTCAGAGTAGCATCCCCGCCGCTTTCGGTGCACAGGGCGAATAGATTTTGCTTCCAATTGACGAAGGCCGCGCGCTCATAGGCGTGGGTCGCCACAAACTCCTTACCCGAAGTGCCGTCGCACAGCGTCCACGTCGAGGGCGAGCCGCCGGTCACGTCTGAGTAGTACGCACCGCTTGACGTGAGGACTATAGCGTATTTGCCCTCACCGGTCACGCTGTCGAGGAACAGGAGCCGCTGTACGTTCTGAGAGGCGGCGGTTCCCCAGTTAGCTATTCCACGCCGCTTGACCATTAGGCCAGGCCGAGTGAAGTCCCAGTTCTTACAGGTTACAAGCAGGCCAGGGTCACGGGCTTCCTGGCTTGTCATGGTGTCGAGGCCCTTCCACTGGTTCAGGACGAACCTCCGCTTCTTGCCCGCCATCTTTTTCGTGCTTCTCCTCTTCTTTGAGAAGCCGCTCAATCTTGTCGAGCAGCCTGCCTATGAGCCGCGCCTGCTCTCCGTTTATTGTGAGCACGCCTCTCGCCACAATCTGCCGGAGCAGTTCGAGGTCATCTTTGTTAAGCATTTCGGTCCTCCTAATACGGCATGGCTCTTACTTTTTGCGTCCCTTGCCTTTGCCACGTCCACCACCTCTGCCGTGCCCAGGGCCGCCCTTTGTGCAGCCACCGGTGTTGCGCCCGCCGCGCCGACCGCCTGGCATTCCTTTGCCTCGGCCCCGACCGTCACGCGGACGGGATAGCCCCCTCGGATTCCTTGAGGTCGCCATCTTTTTCCCTCCTTTTCCTCATTCTGCCGACGGCGATGTCCGCGTCCTCCGCCGCCTTCGCGATAATCGGCCTGGTATATTCCTTCTGCAGTTGCGCCCTGACCACATCGCGGATATGCTTATGAATGCGCTCTTTGGCGAACTGCAAGGGCGTGACGGGGTTCGGGTGCTCCTCGCCGGTTTCCTCGTCAACGATTGTCGCCTCGTAATCGCCCGCCTTGCACAAGCAGTCTATGACCGTCTGCGCGTTGTCGTCAGGTATCGTGATTACAATGTCCATCATGCACTCTCCCATCACTCAGGATACGTCAGAATACTGCCCCTGTAAACTGGGTCGTTGTACGGCGTGCCGTGGTTCCCGTTGCCGCTCAGGTCGAGAACACTGTTCGCGCCCGCCGCTACTGCTCCATTTGGCCCATCAAGACGCCAATAGCCTACAACGTGGTCGCCGCGAACGGATAGGGCCAGACGGCGCTTGCTCTTAGCCAGGGTAGCAATTTCGTCGGCGTCTAATGCGACATCCCAGATACAGCATTCGTCTATATCGCCCTGCCAAAACTGCCTTGGACCAGGTTCTATCTCTAATTGTGCCCCTATCAAAAGGTAGCCATATTCATCCACTGGGTCATCCACTGTGGCGATTGCCGATGCCTTTTCTTCCCCGTCCAAGTATATGTATTTCTTTTCTCCGCTCCTGTCCCATACGCCAACGAGATGATGCCAATTACCATCTGCTATATTCTCGCCAGTAGTGTCCAAACAAGTATTCGACGTAAAAGACCCAGTCTCAAAACGGACATCGCCTATTGAGTCCTTTTTGCCAATCTGAAACCAAGCGTAATGAGCTGAGGATCTCAAGGAAGAAGAAAAAACCCACATCCAGAATTCATCGTAAGCCGTTGTCCTACACCAGGCGCTCCAAGTAAAACCATTTGCCAGTTCAATTATTGCAAGTGATGGTACGCTTATGTATTGATTATTACCGTCAAACTCAATCGCCATCACGCCACCTCGTACTCTAAGACGACGTTGCGGACTTCGCAGTCGCCGGTTGCGGTGTCGTCGGTCGCGTCGTCGGCGTCGCGCTCCAGCTTGATACGCACATAGTCACCGGCGGCTACGTCATCGTCATTCGTCAGTGTTATGGTCAACTCGCCAAGATAGCCCGCCGTTCCAGGCACAGTAGCGTTGGCCGCGTTCGCCGTGTCGTAGGAGTTGGCGTCCAAGTCCTGCGCGTCGCCGCCGCTGACCGCCATGACCGAGACCTCAAAGTCCACCTTGTCGCTCGTTGCGGAGGCCATCGTGTATTGAATCTTGGCGACGAGGTTGCCGCCATAGTCGTCGGGCATCCTGAACTGCCAGACGGCGTGCTCTACTGTGGTGTCGTCGAAGAGCAGCCGCAGGTCTTTGTCCTGGTCAATCTGGGCGGTCATCTCGGAGGGCGAACCGACGGGCAACTTGATTTCGCTCTTTGCGGCGGTCGTGTTGTCTTCTATAAGCCCCATGCCTGCCAAGGCCGACAGAAGATTAGCGGTTCCCCCGCCGCCGCGCACGCCCGTTATAGTGGGTCGCACGACCGGCTCTGCGCCGTAGAAGCCGACGTTTTCCCCGTCATGGTTCAGGTCGCCACCAACCACAATCGCACCGGACAGCCCCAGCTCTCCTGCAGGGGTCAAGTAGGCCTTAACAGCCTCTGTATAGTCTTGCACCTCGAATAAGTTGGCCGTATGACCTTCTTTCCCCCTAATGACTACGCCCTTCTCAGTCGTAATGCGAGGCTCAAATGTAGTCGCTCCGTTAGCGGCGACGGTAAGGATGGTATAGACATTGTTCCGAAAGATGGCCACAGGCGTCGTCGCCAGAGTGCTTCCTGTTGCGTCGGCGTCTGCGCCCTTCGCACCGACGAATAGGTTACACGCTAATTCGGAACCATCATCATTGGTAACATAGCCCCGAAACAGATTGCCCGCGCCTGACCCACCCTTGCGAACTCCTCGATAGTCCAGCCCTCCTGCGCCAGCGGTTGACGCCTCTCTTACTGTG
>JALGUK010000168.1 GCA_029820875.1 Candidatus Zipacnadia bacterium | reverse complement strand
GTGGTCATCCGCCCATTGCTTCTGGAAGTCGGAGAACGAACTGCTGACAGACCAACCGTAACCGTGAAAGTGAAGCACGGTCGGGTACCCGTCCGGCGACGGCGGCTTTCGCGCGGGGACGTAGACGCCGTACTCCTGGCGTGAACCGTCCACCTCCGAGATATAATGGTCCACGAAGGCGCGGCCTTTATCTCCCCGTGCAAGCAACAGGCTCGCCCCAAGCATGAAGCAGAGGAATAAAGGAAACAGTATCATACCGCTACGCCCCGTAAGGGGCGACTCTCGCATCTCTTACCGCCCTCCGACATCAGTCCCCGCCAGGCGTTCATAAGCCTTAATGAGAGCCTGTGTGCCAAGGTCTCCCTCCCCGCTTGCCTCGACCACTCGGAAGAGCTGATTGGCGAGCGCAACCCCGGGCATAGGCAGGTCCAGCTCCCGCGCCAGTTCAAGGACCAGCCGGAGGTCCTTCTGCTGGAGCCTTACCATGAACCCGGGCGCATAGTCGCGGTCGGCCACCTTCGGCGCAAGGTTCGTCATCATCCACGACCCTGCAGCGCCTGCGCCGACGGCCTCAATCACCGCGTCAAGGTCGGCACCGGCCTTCGCGGCCAGGACCAGACCTTCGCACATGGACATGATGTTGAGCGCCGCGACCGTCTGGTTGCAGAGCTTGAACGTCTGGCCCATGCCGTTTGTGCCTGCGTAAACGATGTTCTTACCCATCACCTCAAACAGCGGACGGTGCCTCTCGAAAACTTCTCGGTCGCCTCCGACCATAATCGAGAGCGTGCCGGCGGCCGCCCCGGTGTCACCGCCGCTGACGGGCGCATCCAGCATCGAAACATCGCGTTCTTTGAGGGTGCTTGCAATCTCCCGCGTGACCTTCGGAGAGATGGTGCTCATGTCGATTACGGTCATGCCGGCGCGGGCGCCCTCGAGAACGCCGCTTGCGCCCAGTATCACCTGCTCGACGTCCGGGGAGTCGGGCAGCATCGTGATGACAACGTCGGTCTTGCGGGCGACATCGGCGGCCGACTCACCGGCGGCGGCGCCTGCACTTGTGAGTTCGTCAATGCCGGGCCGGCTGCGGTTCCAGACTGTCAGCTCATAGCCGGCATTGATGAGGTTCTTGGCCATCGGGCGGCCCATGATGCCCAGCCCGATGAAGCCGACTTTCAGGTCCATTATCGCTCACCTTGCTTCAGTTGTGAATTCAACATTCCGCGGAATGCTCAAAGCCCGACTCCGTCTATGAACGTGCCGCAGTCGGGACACTTGTGGTCGCGGACGCGGTTGGCCAGGATTCGGTAGCCCACCCTGCGGATGACGATTTCCCCACACCCAGGGCAATACGTGTTCTCTCCCTCATCACCCGGGAGGTTGCCCGTATAGACGTATCGCAGCCCTGCGTCCAGGCCTATCTGCCTGGCGCGCGCCAGTGTCTCAATCGGCGTGGCGGGAGCATTGAACTCATAGTCCGGATAGTAGCGGCTGACGTGCCAGGGAATATGCGGCCCCAGGCCGACGATGAAATCCGCGATGCGTCTCAGCTCGTCGTCCGAATCGTTAACCCCGGGGATGACAAGTGTCGTCACCTCGAGCCACAAATCGGTTCGGCTGATACGCCTGAGCGACTCAAGCACCGGTTCAAGGCGTGCCCCGATGAGCCGGCGGTATGTGTCGTCATTGAAGGACTTGAGGTCAACGTTGATCCCGTCCAGATACGGCTCAATCGTCTCGAGGGCCTGGGCGGTCATATACCCGTTGGAGACAAAAACGTTGCAAATATCCCTATCGCGCGCCAGCCGCGAGGCGTCGTAGGCGTATTCGAAGAAGATAGTCGGCTCGGTGTAGGTGTAGGCGATGCTCTTGCTGTGGTGCTGCGCGGCCACGGCGACCAGCTTCTCCGGAGGAAGATTACTCCCCTCGAGAAACCGGTTCGGGCCCTTGGTCATCTGGGAGATGTTGTAGTTCTGGCACCAGCGGCAGCGGAAGTTGCACCCGGGCGTGGCGACGGACATCGCAGTCGTTCCCGGGTGGAAGTGAAACAGAGGCTTTTTCTCGATAGGGTCCACATGGCCTGCGATGGCCAGCCCGTAGACCGCCGTATACAGCTTTCCGTCGTGAGCCTCGCGTACCCCGCAAAGTCCCAGGTTGCCGTCGGCGATTTTGCAGTGCTGCTCGCAAAGGTAGCAGTGCACCCGGCCCCCGTCCGCAGGCTCCCACAACATCGCCTCTTTCAGTTCAACCCCGTAGTACTTCGACATGATCTTCGTTTGCCCCACCTTCTTTGCCTCCCCTGCTTGACTGAACGGCTTCTTCGGCGACCGAGGCCAATCTTCCTCGCCGCCGGACGAAAGAGTCGAGCTTGCGGACCTTGGTGAGGAACCAGCCCGCGGCATGGTCTCCAATCAGCGCCTCCACCACCTCCTGCGGGCGCCCCTTGACACCGTTGTGGTCCTTCAGGAACAGGTGCACCCGGGTTTCATCCGTGCCGGCTTCGGCGAGCTGAAGCTGCTGGATGAGCGGGCGGATGTCGACCCGTCGGACACGCTTTTTAGACGGCCGCTCCACAGTCAGCGAATCACTCTTGACAATCCGGTCAATGCGCGTTTGAACCTTCGCCGGCCCGCCGCTTATCGCGTTCGGGATTGTAATCTCATAAGCCTGAGCGACGATTCCCGCCGCAAGGGAAGCCGCCTTGAGCGGTGCTTCCCAGGCGGCCAGGACACTTATCCCCTCCGGCAGCTCGGCGTTGAGGCGCTCCGCGAATTGCCGCGAGCTAAGGATATCCGTCAAAAGGACGTCTGCATACTCGCCCTCGCTTGCAACCCCCACCGGAAGAGCCGTCCCGAGGGCAAGCTTCATCTGCGGGTGAAATCCGTGGCTGAACGCGACCGGAATTCGGGCCCTACGCAGTGCGCGGGCGATGGCGTTAACCGTTTCATGATGCGAAAGAAAGCGCATCTCCCCCCGCCTGGCAAACCGGAACCTCATCCTCTGGCGCGGTTTCCGCTCGGGCTGCTTCGGCACCTGCAGGCCCTCGGCAGCGGCATCCTCCTCGCGCCTTCGGGGCATTCCAAGGAGGTTGATGCACGGGTCCATCAGTCTCAACATCACGCCGCACTGGTTGCATTGGCCCTCCCGGCAATCCGGCGTAAGCTCGCCCGCGAGAGCGCGCTCGCGTTCCAGCAGCAGGTGGCCGTGCTCGACCATCGGGTCAATGACATCCCACGGCAGCGGTATTTCGGGGTCGCGTTCCCGAAGATATTCGTCGGGATCCACGCCGGAGGCATCAAATGCGCGACGCCAGTTGTCGAATTCGAAGTGCTCGCGCCATGAGTCCATCTTGCAGCCCAGCCGATGGGCCTCGAGCAGCACTTTGCCGATGCGGCGGTCTCCGCGCGAGATGACACCTTCAATCACGCTCATCTGCGCGTCGTGCCGCCCGAACTTGACCCGACTCTTGAGTAGTGAGGCGAGCAGCCTCTGCTTCTCAAGCGTTTCAGCGATGCTGATCTGACGCTCCCACTGGAACGGCGTGTGAGGCTTGGGGACGAACGTTGCGATTCCCGTGCTCACGTGCGCGCGCTGGTTTACCCGGCGACCCCGCCGTACCACCTCATTGACCAGGTGCGCGATTCGCCGGACGTCCTCTTCCTGTTCGGTAGGCAAGCCAATCATGAAATAAAGCTTAACACGGTCCCAACCCCGTGAGAATACGGCCTGGATGACCTCGAAGAGGTCCTCGTCGGTAAGCCACTTGTTTATGACCTTCCGCAACCTGGGTGTTGCAGCCTCAGGGGCAAACGTTAGGCCGGTTCGACGGACGGTTTCCAACATCTCCGCCAGTTCTACCGCGAAAGTATCGAGCCTCAGCGACGGCAGAGACACGCTGACCATCTGAGGCGCGGCACGCTCTGTCGCTCGGGCGACGAGCGTTCGAATGCGGCTGTAGTCGCAGGTGCTTAAGGATGCCAGGGCGACTTGTTCGTATCCCGTTCGAGCCAATACGTCGCACATAAGGCGGTCAAGAGTCTCAATGGACCGCTCACGCACGGGGCGGGCAATCATCCCCGCCTGGCAGAAGCGACAGCCGTGTGTGCAGCCGCGGAAAACCTCCAGGGAGATGCGGTCATGTACCTGCTCGGTAAACGGAACGATGTAGCTTGTCGGGAACGGAGCCTTGTCCAGGTCCTCGATTACCCGCTTCTGGATGGTGCGTGGGGCGGCATCAGTTGCGACCATGCCGTCCGGAAGGGTCTTCGTGCCGAAAAGACACGGCACGAAAGCCCCATCAATCTGCGCAAGACGCCGGAGTCGCTGCTCCCGCGGCAGTCCCTTGGTCTCGCGTATTCCCTGCGCTAACCCGCCGGCCAAAATCAGCGGATGGGCGTCTCCACGGTCCGCCGAAAGCAATGGTATGCCGCTCAGGTCCAGCATGTTCAGGATATTCGTATAACTCAGCTCATGCTGGAGTGTGAAGCCGATGGCGTCAAACTCCCCCAACGGCGAGCGGCTCTCAAGCGCAAACAGCGGCAGGCCGCGTCTGCGAAGCTCGTTCTCCATGTCAATGGCGGGGTGGTAGACTCGCTCCGCCCAGACTCCCGGCTGGCGGTTGAGGATGTTGTACAGAATCATCAGGCCCAGGTTCGGCAGGCCTAAATCATACAAATCAGGGAATGCAAACGCGATGCGCACATCCACCTCGCCGGGGTCCTTGCGCACCGCGTTCACCTCCCGGCCCAGATAGCGGCTGGGCTTTTGAACGCGGGGAAGAATATCGGTAAGTTCAGAGTCAGGTAATGCCGTCATCGTCAATCCTTTGGTGGCTCAGGCGCCACTTTCGGCGCTCCATACCTGCCGTGCACCGGCAGCACGTTCCGGTGACGGTTTATGTGCTCAAGTGTACTCAATCAGCAGGGCCACGTCAATGCCACAGGCGACGTCTTCACACCGGATGCCATTCCTCACAATCCGAGCTTCTCCCAAAGCTCATCCGCGCGCCGCTTCACCTCGTCGGGCATGACGCACTCATCCGGCCACCGGCGCTCGAAGCCCTCTTCCTTCCACTTGCGCGTCGCGTCAATGCCCATCTTCGTTCCGTAGTCGGGCACCCGGGTCGCGAAGTCCAGCACGTCGGCGGGGCCTTCGGTGAATATGACATCGTGGCGGGGGTCAATGTGCGTGCTTACCTTCCAGATGACCTCCTGCATGTCCTGCACGTTGCAGTCCTTGTCCACGACTACGATGACCTTCGTCAGCATCATCTGCCCCAGACCCCACAGGGCGTGCATGACCTTCTTCGCGTGCCCGGGGTACTGCTTGTCAATGGACACGACGGCCAAGTTGTGAAAGATGCCCTCGATGGGGAGGTTGATGTCCACAATCTCGGGCACCATCTGCCGTATCAACGGCAGAAACAGGCGCTCGGTGGCCTT
>JALGUK010000167.1 GCA_029820875.1 Candidatus Zipacnadia bacterium | reverse complement strand
AGCGTCACGAGAGGGGAATCGTCCCGAATCTCGCGGATCTCGTGGGCGGATGCCAACGTCTCCCTGAGCCCCAGCTCCCGCCTGCGGCCGTCGGGAAAGACACAAGGGATGAAACCCTCGTCCACAAGGTTGTAGGAATGTCTCATGTTCAATCTTCCTTTGATATGGTTTCTTCCTTGGCAATGATGATCCCCAGGTCATGATCGAGTCGTACCGTGTGCTTGCCGATGCGAGTTTCCGATTCGAGCAGGATCAACGGCCTGCAATTGCGCAAGATTGGGGCTTTGCGCCAGCCCTTCGGCAGACACTGCTTCTGGAAATGGTGAACAAGGCCCTGATGCGTTAGGGAAAGCGACCGATCCAGAAGGCCTAGAAGGAGTTCGCGGTCCGGCGGGCGGTCCAGGTCAACGGGCTGTCGCCCCTCCGGGTCCAGGCAGGTTCGACCCTCGACTTCGTGCAGGCAGACCACGCGAACGCTGGGCAAGGCCTTCCGTGTCAAGCCGCTCAAGCCGGCCTGTGCCGCGACGGACTCATCCTCCCCGAGGTCCTGGCTCCAATGGTCTAGGACGCCGTCAGGATGCTCGGGATCGCAAATCTCGCGAACCTGCGCAGCGAACCTATCGCTGCGCTCGACAGGCGCCAATTCCTGCCGGGCCAGGGCTAAGGCCTGATTCCAGTTCTCGTCCAGCGGCCACGGTTCTTCCTCGCCGTAAACCTGTTCGACAAGCCGCTCAAGGTCATCTGGGATCGCCAGCCGTTCCGGGCCGAAGCGAACCAAGGCCAGGTACGACCGCAGCAGGAGGTAACCCTCGTAGATACGCTCGTCCACGCCGAAGGTGGGGATTTGCCCTTCGGGTGGCACGTCCACGGCGATCCACAGCGACGGGTTGGCAAGCCCGGGCGGCCGCAAGGTGCTTCGGCCATCGACTTCCGCATGCCGATGCAGCCGTCCGGCCCGCTGAAGCACCAAGTCCACCGGCGCGTGGTCCGTCACCATTAGGTCGAAGTCCAGGTCCAGGCTCTGCTCGATCACCTGCGTTGCAACCACCACGGCCTTGCCGGGCCGCTGCTGTTTGCCCCAGCCCTCCTTGCCGAACCGGCAAATGACCCGATCTTCCTTCCGACGACGGTCTCCAGCGGGGAAGCGGGCGTGGAGCAGCTCCAACTCGCAGTCGTCCTCGGAGAATCTCCGTCGGATCGCTTCGTAGAGCCGCTGGGCGCGGCCCACCGTGTTGCAGACGCAGGCAGCGCAGCCTCCCCCACTCAGGGCCTCTGCGAGCCGGGATGCGAGCTGCGCCTGATCGGACGGCACCGTACGCAGATGAATGATCTTGCGCGGACAGGAAGCCACGTGCCAAGAACGGCCCCCCGCTTTGCCCAGTACGCTGATTCGGGGGTACGGTCTGGGCAACGTTGCAGACAGCAAGACTACCGAGCAGCCAAGCTTGCCCAACCAGCGGATCAACTGCTTCAGCAACTCGGACGTGTAGGTGTCATACGCGTGCACTTCGTCGAAGACAACGACTTTGCCGGCCAGGCCGAACAATCGGACGAAGAAGTGGCGCGTCTGGAGAACCGACAGCAGCGCCTGATCTACCGTCCCCACGCCAAACGGCGCCAGCAGTCCGCGCTTTGAGGCGGCAAACCATTCGTGCGCGGCCACCGTCGGCGATCCGCCGTCGCCGCCTTCCCCCACTGAGGTCGGCCGCAGCCGCTGGAAGTCCGGGCTGAGCATCGCCTGCTGGTGCAATAGACGCAGATCGGCCGTTCCCTCGACCACGAAACGGTTCAGGAAATTTAGGAATCGCCGGAACATCTGATTGCTCGTCGCCTGCGTCGGCAGCGCGATGTAGGCCCCCGGCTGCTTGAACCTTCGCACAAAGTCCTCGATGAGCCGAAACGCAGCCTCAGTCTTGCCCAACCCCATGGGCGCTTCGATGAGTACCATGCTCGGCCCGGTCAGCTCTCTCCCGGCCGCCTCGGCCAGTTGCTGCATCTCATAGGGTTTCCGTCCAAAGACTGCCTCGAAGTTTCTCTCCTCCCCCGCAGGCTGCCAGCTCTGCCAGCCGATATGGTCGAGGGCTTTGGCCGCTTTGCCCGGCAGTTCCGCGATGTAGGATTCCAGGTCCACGGACGACCCGGCGTATGGAAAGCTATCTTCCAAAGATGCGATCCAGTCGGCGGCCGAGATCAAGCCACCCAGGACCATCCACATTGCTTGATCGGCTTTGCTCGGGCTGTGCGGACGCGGCAGTTCGGAGACCCCCCAGTGATCGACCAAAGCCGAATGAATGGCTTTGCGCTGCTCCGCCCATCTATCTGACCCGATGCTCCAGCGTAGCCCGCGGAGTTGGCTGGCCAAGGGGAAGATCCCGTGGTGTCCGCCGAGCACCGTCGCCACCTGTCGGCAGATATCCCAGGGCAGCGCGCCCGGCTGCGATTCGTCTGCCAACATTTCGTCGAGGATGGCCTTGCCCAGTACGTCGTGACGGACACGTCGTTGCGGACCTCCGAACTTGAAGTCAGCCCGTTTCAGGGCCAACATTACCTCCGAATGGCGCCGCGCGGCGACCCCTTGGAAGACCGGCGTCGCCTTGCCGATGTCGTGCAGAGAAGCCCAGAAGGCCAACCACTTGCCGGCCGCCTCCTCGCCGAGACCCAAAGCCCCCGACAGGGCGCGCTTGATGGAGCCGCTCGGCAGCCGCGACCAGATAGCAGCGGTGACGTACCCGGTATCAAGAAGGTGGCAAATGAGAGGGTGCGTCTGCTCCCCATCGTGCTCAGGCAGCTTTCCCCAAAGGCCTAGATAAACACCGCCGTACATACCTTCCCCCCGCCGTCGGCAAGCGGACAGCCTTCTGCAAAAGTATACAACAGATCAGAAACCTCAGCAAGGTTACCTTCAAGGCGCACGCGGGCCAAGCGCAGCAGCTCAAGCGGCCGAGAGAACCGCCGTGGCAGTCTCGATGGCTGTTTGCCGTGCCGTTTCCGCCTGAACAGAACGGCATCCGTGTCGCCTCGGTCTGAGTTCGTCGCTTGCCGGCAAGCGTCCGCCGGCCAGAATCACATAAGCGCAGCGCTGGGACGTTGTTAAGCCTTCGCCGCTCGCTGGGGCGGTCGGGACTGGCACGCGGCCGCGATTGGCGGATTGCCGATGCGCGGTATAATGCCGGTAATTGCCTGGGAGGCGGGGGATTGGGGTGATAATTGCCTGCGTGCCGGGGCTGGGCGCGTCTTTGGGGAGTCATGTGCTGGGAAAAGGGGAAACGATCATGCGCGGATTCGCACCTTCGAATAACTACCGCCCGGCGCTGGAGCCGCTGGAGCCGCGGCTGCTCCTATCAACAGATACTGAGCTAATCGGCCTCGATCTGGTCAGGAGCACGTGGCCCAGCCTAACCGGGGCAGCTCAGACGGTGGCCGTCATTGACACCGGCGTCAATTACAACCATCCGGCGTTTTCTGGCAACATCTGGACAAACCCAGGCGAGACGGCGGGGAACGGCATCGACGATGACGGCAACGGCTATATCGACGACGTCCACGGCTATGACTTCTTCAACGATGACGGCGACCCCCTCGATGATAATGGCCACGGCACACACGTGGCCGGTATTATTGCCTCGACCGATTCAGCCTATCCCGGCGTCGCCACGGACGCTGAGGTGATCGCGCTGAAGGCGCTAGACTCTGAGGGTCACGGTCGTTCCGGGGCAATCGCGGAGGCCCTCGACTGGGTCATCGACAACCGTGAGGCCTTCGGGATCACCGCGGTAAACCTGTCGCTTCGGTCTCAGCTTGGCAACTTTACCTCTGTTCCATCGCTCTTTGGGCTCTTCCCTGATTGGTTCACCGGCGGCGAAGAGAGCAAGCTCGAAGCGCTGGACGAAGCTGGCGTTTTCGTTTGTGCCGCGGCCGACAACGATTTCTACACGTATAGCAGCGAGCAAGGTTTGGCCTACCCGGGCATCTCTCCGCATACTGTCTCGGTGGGCGCCGTATGGTCGACCGATAAGGGCGGCCCTTACAACTGGTCGAACGGCGCAACGGATAGCAGCACAGATCAGGACTACCTCTGCAGCTTCTCCTAGCGTTGGTCGGGCATGGACCTACTGGCTCCCGGCGGTAAGATCATCTCCCTTGGGCTGGGAACCGATCCGGGCGATCCGGGTACATACTACGCCACGATGAGCGGCACCAGCATGGCCACGCCGTTCCTGACCGGAGCTGGCATTCTCGTCGGGCAGGCCTTGAATGATTTCATGGGCGTGACATCCGCAAGCAAAGACTACATCCTCCAGTTCCTCGTTGATGCGGCAGATGACGTTGTGGACGAGGCTGGCAGCCCAGACCACGATAACGTCACAAACACGGGCCTAACCTTCAAGCGGCTTGATCTCTACGGCGCCGTCCGGAAGGTCTTGGACCACGCGAATCTGACGGACGACCTCGCCGACGGTCAGGCTGTCGTCAATGGGTCGTTCATCGCCGGGAATTACCGCGAGTACTTCACCTTCCAGGGCCAGGCGGGTGACCTGGTCCGCCTCGAGCTTACCGCAGGTTTCGATTCCGCCCTGGCTTTCTTCAAGCCTGGGCAGACGGTTCAGTACATCAGCTCCGAGACGCAGACGAATGACTTCTTCCGCTATAGCGAGGACAACGAGGGCTTCCTGGACCTGTGGACGACGGACCCCACGCAGATCGACGTGATGCTCCTCCAGGACGGCGTTTACACTGTTCAGGCGCAGGTCGACCCGGACGCCCTCGCCAGCAACCCGAGCGGAACCTATACGCTCACCGTCACCAAGCAGCACCGCAGCACAACCGGGCAGCAGGTCTACCTCGACTTCAGCGACTTCAGCGCTTCCGACGTGGCTGCGGAATTCCCCGGCCTGCCCGGTGATCCGGCCCTCCTTCGAAACCAAATCATCTCCGCGACGCAGAGCCGCATCCAGAGCATCTTCAACGCCTACGATGTAGATGTCTACGCCCACTACACGCCTGCCGGAAGTTACTCAACCGTCAGCTTCGAGGCTGCCGGGCTATTCGGCCCTGGCAACGACGTCCTTAGCCAGGCCGATGCGGTGGACTACGGCAACCTGGACCGAACGGACGATGCCGTGGTCTATTGGGACCACTTCGCTCCTGAGCTGACGTACTCCTCGGCTACAGACGTGGGTGCAGCCTTCGGCACCACGGCCGCGCACCTGGTCGGCATGCTCTTGGGCCTGCGGCACGTCGATGCCGTCCAGCCAAGCGAGGACCTGATGGGCATCCTTGCTACCAGGAACAGCCTACTGAACACGGTCGCGTTCGGGACGTACGACCTCTACGAGTTCCCCTCGACGTTCTTCTGGCTGTTCACACAGGAGAACCTCTGGGTCCATGGTAAACAGGATTCTGCCAACATCCTGGTTGTTACTGTGAACCGCTGTCCCTCACCCTCTATCAGCTATACGTCGCAGTTGCTTGGCAACGGCCTGTACGGTTACGCCTTCAGTCTCCACGCCAACGACGGGCTAGGTCTGTCGATGTTCGCGGACGTGACGTTCACGGGCGACATCAATCAGGTTCTGGGCTATGTTCCCGCGCTTGGGGACACGGAGCCCCGTCCGATTCACACAGAGGGCGACGCCAACGTGTATGACCTGTTAGATCCCAACTACGACAAGGACCTGGACACGTGGGTGTACAATCCGTGGGCGGAGAACTTCGGTATCCCCGTGGAAGAGACGCCCACGTCCTATTACGTCGCGGCGGGGACAGGTTTTGGCAGCTCGTTCGACGACGGCTTGTTCGTCTACCTGGTGAGCAGCGGCGATGTGTTTTACGAGGGCCAAATCGCTCGTTACGGCAAAAACTACCCGATCAGCGGCATTGCGTTCGCACCGACGAACACGTCTCCGCTTGCCGCTGATGACCTGGAAGCGGTGTGGGAGGACAGCGAAGCCAACGTCGTGGACGTCTTGGCCAACGACAGCGACCCG
>JALGUK010000600.1 GCA_029820875.1 Candidatus Zipacnadia bacterium | reverse complement strand
GCCATCAAGTACCCGTACGCGGCCAATGTCTACCTCATGTTCCCGAGCCTCTACCAGCATGACTCGGACACTCTGGACATACGGCTGGCCGTCAGCCGCGACGGGATCCATTGGACATGGCCGGAGCGAGTGCCCTTTGTTCCGCTTGGGGAGCCGGGCGAATTCGACTCAGGGTCGCTGTACATGGGCCAGGGCATCATACGCCGAGGGAGCGAGCTGTGGCAATACTTCAGTGGTTCCCCGCTGAAGCACAGCGAGTCGAAACTGGAAAACCTCATCAAAGCACAGAACCGGAGGGTGTACAGCCGCTTAGTCAGCAGGCTCGACGGGTTCGTCTCTGTGGACGCCGGCCCCGAGGGGGGATTCTTCGAGACTCCCCCGTTGACATTCACCGGCTCTCGCCTGGAGCTGAACGTCCAGGTCCGTGACGGAGGCTGGCTCCGCGTCGCTCTACTGGATAAGACGGGCGCACCCATCAAGGGGTATGCCGCCGAGCAGTGCCGTCCCGTAACAGGCGACCACATCGCCGCGGTTGTGGGATGGAATGGTCGCAGCGACCTAAGCAGCCTTGCAGGCAAGCCTGTTAAAATGCGCCCAGATAGCCGGCAGAGCGCAATCACATCACCCGCCGCTGATTGCAACTTCCACACCTGCGATTTCAACATCCGCGCCGCCGACGTTGTTCACCTCAACGACGGTAGCGCCTCGTTGCATCACGGGCAGGGGGACGTTGACCGCCAGGCGTGTTGGCGCTTCAACAGTGGCTTGGTCGCACAGACTGCCGTTGATGCGAATCTGCAGCGGGACTTGTCCGGGTTGCACCTGTTGCTTCAGGATAAGCGTCGTAACCACCTCCGGCTCGCCAGGCGCACGGGTGTCCCGGTAGGTGATGAGGTGGAGACGCTCCTTGCCTCGGAGCGCCTCGGGCGAAGCCAGCTCGCGCAAGGTCTGTGTATATGTCGGCTCGGGCCAGTGTCCCTCGAAGTAGTTGAACAGGTAGATGGCGTCTGCACCTCGGTCGAAGGCCGAAGCGGCCATGGCACGGGCCATTTGCGGGGTGGACATGACCACAGGGCCGCCCGGATATGGCTGGATGCGTACTTCCAGGCCCGCTGCCAGACTAACATCAAAATCGGCAAGGAGATCCCGCCACAGGTCCACGGGCATGTCGAACTCCGCTGTCGCCCAGAAGGGGGTCACGACCACAAGGTCCACAAGACCCCGCCGCGCCCATTCCACAGCATCCAAACCGAGGTTGCGGGCCGTGTCAGGGTGTGAGGGAACGCGGACGCCGAGCTGGATTGCATGCCCACGCCGCTGTTCCCACCGCGCCAGGTGGCCGCGCACCCGCGCAAGCCACGCGGTCAGCAGCTCCCCGCCCTCGCGCTCATGTCCGACGCGGAAATGATGCGGGAAGCGCATGAAATCCAGCTCGATGCCGTCCAGGTCCCAGCGAGCAACGGTCTCGCGAATCAACTTCATGTAATGCGCCCGCACCTCGGCGCGGCTATAGTCCAGCGCGCGGTCCATCCACGATGCGGTCCGGTAGGGCACACGCCACACGCCGCCAGTGCGGGTGGTCCTTGTAGAAACGGCTCAGCAGCGGGCTCCCGGGGATGTCGCAGTCGTGCAGGTCGTTCATCCGCAGGCTGACCCACGACGCGATTCCGTTATGTCTGCACCGGGCAATCTGCCGCTCGACAGGGTCGCACCCCTGCTGATAAAGCGAGAGCATATTCGCAAACATAGTTCGGTACGCTGGGCGTCGTTCGGGCGGCAGCGGCGCCAGGAACGGCTGGTCGTCGGGCCCGTCTGGGTCAAAGCCATCCCAGAACGTCTCCCAGACTTCGCTCCCATAGTTGGTCTTCTGGGACTGAGAATTCACCAGGAAAGCCGTAATCCCGGCGGCTGCAAGGCTGTCTACGAGCTTGTCGAAAACCTCGGGTTTCATCTCCTCCGGCGGCGTCTGGTAGTAAGTCTGTGTGCAGTCCTGGTTGAATATGACTCCGGTCATTGTGACTCCCTTCCGCTGTGGCCGCGATGTCTGAGCGGTTCCGGCACCCGGCGCCGAGGCCAGCCCCCCG
>JALGUK010000166.1 GCA_029820875.1 Candidatus Zipacnadia bacterium | reverse complement strand
TGGGTGCAGTCTACGTTCCCTATCACTGCCGCCTGGTGGCCTATTTTCGCCTTAACTTCTCCTATGTCCATCCCCGCGATAGGCTCAATAGGGTCGAGGGCGTCAATACCGCAGTCCATTATTGAGTCGAGGATGGGCCAGATGTTGCCGTCGGTATGCTTTATGAAAGGGATACCGGCCTTGTGCGTTAGGTCCACGACCCGCTTCAGATAGGGCTTGACGAACTCGTCAAAATGTTTAGGCGACATCAAGGGAGCGCTTCGATAAGCGTAATCATCACCTGTGAGGATAGCGTCGGCACCGGCGTCAATAGCCATGCCAATCACTTCGCTCTTGTATTCAATAACCATCTCGGCGATTTCATGGGCTATCTTCGGGTTGGCGACGTAGTCCATCAAGAGATTGTCCATCCCGCGCAAATAGGCAGAAAACTCGAACGCATCGTGACTGAGAAAAACCACGGCTCGCCGGCCCTTGAACCGCTTAACCGCCGCTTCGAGTGTCCGGACGCGGTAGTCGGTATTTGGCTCAGGTGGGACGTAATCCCGCAGGTCTTCCTCAGATTTGATAGGGCCCTCTATCGGATACGGTATCTCCGGTTTCTCTATCCCCCAAAGGGTTCCCCATTCGTCCACTACACGGTGAGGGGCCACCTCGCGCAGTTTATGGTCCTCGAAGATGGTCACTCCATCGAGGTCCTCGACTTCGCAGAAGTCCTGATAGTCCATCGGTCCCCGGAGGGCCTTGATGACAGGCTCATTGATAATCAGCTCCCACACCGGGACCTGGTCCGGCTCATCGCGTTCAAGCGCTGTCATGATCCGCTCATATCCGTTCATAAATTATCCCTCTACCTGCACCCTTGGCTTACCGCTGCCGCAACGGTGTTGCAGTGTATCGCGACTGTGTCCTCGGTATGCACCGCGTAGCCTCCGGCAAGCGCGATCACGACCGGAATCGCGCGGCTCCTGCACTGATGGAGCACGAACCGGTCGCGCTCGAGAAGGCCCTTCATCGTCAGCGAGAGGCCGCCGAGTTGGTCATGTTCGTATGGGTCTGCGCCCGCAAGATAGAACGCGATGTCTGGGCGGTGCTCATCCAGAATCGACGGCAGTGCACCTCTCAGCAGGCGCAGGTACTTCTCATCGCCCGTACCATCCTGCAAGCCGATATCCAGATCGCTTGGCGGTTTGACAGCAGGATAGTTTCGCTCCTGGTGCATCGAGAAGGTAAAGACAGACGGGTCGTCGGCGAAAACGAGCGCGTTGCCGTTGCCCTGGTGCAGGTCCAGGTCTATAATAACCGCCCTGCTGACTGCGTCGTCGGCCTGCAGGCGACGAATCGCCACTGCGACGTCATTGATGTAGCAGAAGCCCTCGCCGTTGTCGGCTGATGCATGGTGGAACCCCCCGCTCAGGTGAACGCCGACGCCCTCGCGGAGGGCCAACCGGCCGGCCAGAATCGTGCCACCTGCAGCAAGAATGGACTTCCTGACAATCTCTTCGGTCACCGGCGTGTCCGGCGTCAGAAGTCCCCAGCCGGTTGATGCCAATATCTCCAGCCGCTCCAGGTATGCGGGAGTATGGACGAGTCGGAGGTCCTCCTGAGTGGCCGGTTCAGGAGCGACGACATCCTCGGGCGAAATCACGCCATCCTTAGTGAGCTTGGCATACGTCATCCGGTATTTCTCGACCGGAAAGATATGCTCGCCCATGTCCATGATGTAATCGTCGTGGTATACACAAAACGGCCCGTTACTGCTCATCAGCGCAGCGCTGTTACCTCATCGAGAGTCAGAGTGGTCCCGCTGGCTGGCGGATGCACCCTCGTCTCGTAGGCCCACCTCCTGCCCCTGCTTGATACTGTACGAGACCGAAGTACCGGACTGTTCAGTGGGACGGAGGTAGTAATAGACAGCAGCGGCCAAATAACCCAACGGCATGGCGGCGATCACTACCACGACAAGCGCCGCCAGAGCCACAACAAGCAAAGTCGCGCCCATCAGCGCCAGCTTCCAGTACAGGACAGCAAACAGCACGCAAACAAGCACAATCGGCACTGCAATCAACAGGCCAATCAGAAACTGGCGCACCGTAATTCCTCCCGTCTCACCCTTTACTCGGCAAGTAACGGGCAATCTTGCTCGCGAGGTTGACGACGGGCATGCTCTGCAGCCACACCTTCCCAGGCCCGCGCAGCCGTGCCAGGAACAGCCCCTCGCCGCCGAAGAGGATGTTCTTTATGCCTTTTACGGTCTCAATGTCGAAATCCACCGATGGCTGGTACATGGCAATGTGCCCGGTGTCCACCTTTAGTTCCTGTCCCGGTTGAAGCTCGTACTCGGTTATTTCGCCTGCCAGCTCGACGAATGCGGTGCCCGGACCGGTCAGCTTCTGAAGAATGAACCCTTCGCCGCCGAAAAGGCCTGTGCCGAGCCTCTTACGAAAGTGCATCTCCAGCGTTACGCTCTTCTCGGCGCACATGAACGCGTCTTTCTGGCATATCATACTCTCACCCGGGCCGAGCTGCAGGGGAACAATCTTGCCTGGAAATTCCGACGCGAATGTTACCCAGCCCTCGCCGCTTTCGCATGTATAGTCCACCAGAAAGAGGGACTCGCCCGCCAAGCCGCGCCCGATTGCGCCCATCAGGCCGCCCTTCATCCCCGTTTCCATCTTAATATTACTGGTCATCCAGGCCATGCCGCCGGATTCGGTATAGACCGTTTCGCCCTGTTGAAGTTGCACATCAACCGTTTGCATCGTCGTGCCACGAATCTGGTATTGCACGCCGAATCCTCCTTCAGGATAGAATTACCATCGGCAATTCTACAAATTGACCAGAATCTCCCGTATGCTTTCCATGCAAAGTCGCGAAGCGCGCTCAGCAGACGCGCTGTACGCCTCACCGCCCGGCTTGTTCACCAGCTCCTTGCTCAGTTCGACCGGCCGCCAGTGCGTTTCCAGGGATGCAACGCCGTCGTACCCATCGCGAATCAAAGCGCGGAACTGACCCGGGAAGTCTACGTCACCCTCTCCAATCCGCATTATTTTCGGCTCGCCCTCCGGCTGGCGCTTGGCGTCCTTGATGTGAACGTGAACCAGCATGTCCTTGATTCGTTCGTACCCGTCCGGGTAAGGGGCCTCAGGGTCGTCGGTGTAAAGGTGGTTGCAGGGGTCCCAAGTAGCCCGCACACGTTCATCGTCCACGTCCTGCAGGAAGTCGTGAAGCTCCTTGGCCGAGCCGACATTGGTTGACGCTTCGTTTTCGATTCCCAGTATGGCGCCTTCCCCGTGAAGAATCTTCACCGGTTCCTTAAAATACTTGATGATATCGTCCCAGACGTCTGCAGGGTTTTCTACGCGCCAGAATGTGAAGCCGCGGATGATATTCGTCCCCAGCTCATGGCCCAGCTCGATGCAATCGCGCAGAATCTTCAGGTGCTCTGCATATTGGTCCGCGTCCCCGATGTCGCATTTGAAAAACGGCGATGCAATGGAACAGACAGTCAGGCCTGTCGGCTCGAGAATCTCCTTTATTTTCTCGATGTCCTCGCGGTTGTTGAGCTCCTGAGGCGGTTTATTCCAGACCGACCGTATCTCGAGGGCGTCAAGCTGGTAATCCTCAGCGAACTTGACGACTGATTCGAGGTCCTGGGAAACTTCGTCGGTAAAAACGCCGAGCTTGAACATAAGCTAATTCCTCCCTATTGCTTGTGTGTCAGGCACATCACAAATTATGATTCGGCATCAAGGTGTAACGCGCCTGCAACGGCTGAGCATTCATTTACGCCGCGGAACCGTTCGCCGGGTTCGTCAGTAGTGGACCTTGCCTATCTTCAGGCGGTCTGTACGCTCAAGATGAGCCATCAGAACCGCCGTTGCGATTGAAAAAAGCTTAGCCTCGGCCGAGTCCGCCCGGGAGGTCAGCACAATCGGTGCAAGTGCACCTACCACCACACCCGCCACGCGGCCCCGGCCCAGGAATGAGTGCGCCTTCGCCAGAATGTTGCCTGCTTCGATATCGGGCACGACGAGGATGTCCGCCTGCCCAGCCACCGTGCTCTTGATATTTTTCGTCTTCGCGGCGAGCATGTCAATGGCGTTGTCCAGGGCCAGCGGGCCGTCAATGACGCAATCGGGGAACTGACGGCGCTCGGACATCTTCGCCAGGATAGCCGCCTCCATTGTCACTGGCATCGCCGGGTTGACCAGTTCAACGGCGGCAAGCACCGCCACTCGGGGCCGTTTGATGCCGAAGACGCGCGCGAGGTAAACTGCGTTCATGATAATCTTGGCCTTTGTCTCCAGGTCGGGCGTGATGTTCATGGCGCCGTCGGTGACCATCACTACGCGTTCCTGGTCGGCCAATTCGAGCAGGAAGACGTGGCTCATGACGAAGCCCGCCCGCAAGCCGCGCTGCTTATCGAGCACGGCGCGCAGGAAGTCGTCGGTGTGCAGGTGTCCCTTCATGAGAATGTCCGCTTGGTCCGAGCGGACAGCGAACGCAGCACAACGAGCCGCCTCCACATCCGTTTCAGCATCAAGAATCTGCTCTTCGCCGACGTCCAGCCCGACCTTCTCAGCCGTCGCGAGAATCT
>JALGUK010000165.1 GCA_029820875.1 Candidatus Zipacnadia bacterium | reverse complement strand
TGAAGTCGCGGCGGTGAAGGTCCTCACGGACCGAAGCATGCTCCACATCCGGGAGCGCGGCAGGGTGCTCGTAAGACTCGCGCCGTGCAGAGGCAAGGTCGATACCAAGGCCGTTTTTAAGAGTGATGCTCGCCGTCCCGAATCGGTCATGTTTACGGAGCCGAGTCACCTGGTCCCCAAGCGAGCGAGCAAAGGATATCGCATCGCCCTCTATGAGGATATCAATGTCGCGGATTTCCTCGCCGAGCAGCAAATCCCGTACGCATCCGCCGACCAGGAACGCGCCTACATCCACCTCGTGCGCCCGCCGGCCCAACATCCGCAGAGTTTCGACCACCGGTTCGCCAAATGCGCTTGCCATGCGGGCGGCGACATTAACCGGTTCCCCCCGCCGGTGCCACGAGTCCCTGCGAGTAAACAATGTCCACCTCCGGGTGGGAACGGTGAGCGTACAGGCGCGTATTCGACGGTGAGCGTACAGGCGCGTATTCGGACAGCCGACCGCATCACAGAACACTCTGCAGGGCGCTGGAGCTATTGCCGCGCATTCGGAGCCGCACGGCGGAGAATGGGCAGTACCACGGTGGCTGCGAGGAGGCTCTTGAGCGCGTCCCCCGGCAAGAACGGCACGATGCCTTCTCTGAATGCTGCGAGGGGCCCAAGTCCCACCCCAAACGCAAGCCAGAGCGCGCCGCACAGCAAGATGACGCCTGAACCGGCGGCCATCACCACTGCAACCTGCCAGAACACCGGAAGCTGCAACCGTCTCAGTAGGCGTCCCACCAGCCAGGCTGCTATCACAAACCCGAGCAGATAGCCGCCCGTGACGCCGGAAAGATAGCTCCATCCGGCGGTTTGGCCTGCGAAGATGGGAATCCCCGCCGTCCCCAGAACGACATACAACGCCCCACTCAATGCACCAAACCGCGCGCCCAGGACCGCTCCGGCCAGCAACACAAAGAAAGTTTGCATGGTAAATGGTACAGGCTCCCACGGGATGCGCAGCTTAGCCCCATGCGAAAATCATCGCACCCACCGTGGCCAGGAGTATCTGCTGCACGCGGACCCAGGTTGCCGGAAGCGACTCGGTCCCTGCCAGGTTCTTCATCGGTATCCCCCGCTGTCCTATATCTCGCGCTTGGCAAGTCTTGACGGAATACGGTCCTTGGCAACGAGATCGTCGAGGGTTTCCCGTTCGACGATAACTTCCGCCTGACCGTCGGCCACCAGAACCATCGCCGGTCGCGTGAAGCGATTGTAATTGCTCGCCATCGAGTAGTTGTAGGCACCCGTGGAGAAAACAGCGAGAATGTCTCCCGGCTCAGTCTGCTGGAGGCGGACGTTTTGAATCAGCGTGTCGGCCTCACAGTGCTTACCCGCGACCGTGACGGTTTGGGTCAAGGGCTCTGCGGCACGGTTGGCCACTACCGCCTCGTACTGCGCATCATACAGCCCAGGCCGTGGGTTATCGGACAGCCCGCCATCCACGGAAACGTAACGCCGCACGCTCGGGATATCCTTGATGACTCCGATGGTGTACAGCGTCGTGCCGGCCTCGCCGACGATTGACCTGCCCGGCTCGAGCATCAACCTGAGCGGCGGGAGGTCATGCGTTGCGATTGCGTTGCCGATGGCCTCGGTCACCAGCCCCGCAAAGTGCTCAAGCGTCGGGGGCACGTCTTCCTGGGTGTAGCGAATGCCCAGACCTCCGCCGAGATTGAGCTCCTCGGGCGAATGCCCGTTCTTGCGGTGCGATTCGGCGATGAAGCCGGTCATCATCGCGACGGCCCGCTCGAAGGCCTCGATTCCGAATATCTGGGAGCCGATATGGCAGTGAAACCCGCGCACGTTGATGAAGGGGCTTTCGGTTGCCAGTTTCACCGCTTCCATCGCCTGGCCGGTTCCGATGGAAATGCCGAATTTGGAATCGAGTTGGCCGGTCTGAATATAGCTGTGCGTCTGGACCTTGATGCCCGGCGAGAGGCGGATTTGCACATCAACAGGCCTGCCCAGCCGACGACCGAGTTCGTTCACCTGGAAGAGCTCGGGTATGCTGTCGACCACTATCCTTCCGACCGGCAGGTCGGTGGCCATCTGCAGTTCCTGGTCGGACTTGTAATTGCCGTGGAAAACCAGACGCTCAGGAGGAAACTCGGCGCGAGTGGCGGTGTAAAGCTCGCCTGCCGAGCAAACGTCTATCCAGAGACCCTCCTGCTCCATGATGCGGCAGACGGCCATCGTCAGCAGCGCCTTGGCCGCGTACACGATTTCGACATCGGTGGTGCCGTTGTTGAAGGCCGTCAAATATTTGCGGCAGTTTTCGCGCACCAACGTCTCGTCCAGGACGTAAAGGGGGGTGCCGAAGTTTTTCGCCAGTTCAACGCAGTCACATCCGCCTATCTCGAGGTGCCCGGCGTCATTGATTCTTTGAGTGCCCAAACGTAACACAGTGAGAGTACTCCTCTCGCAAGAAAGATGGCCATAAAACGATGAATCCAAGCTCTGCCCGCCCCAGAACCCGGAGCGGCGTCGGCTTGGATTCGGTGGATGGTCCCGTGCCCGTCTTGCACGTCCGGCGTGCTGCAGGTCGGGGGCAATGCAGCGTCACAGCTTGTTGGACGTAATATAGATGCGGCCGTTGGCCGGGTCATACTGTACCGTAACGTCCAACAGGTCCTTGACGAACGTAAGCGGAACCATCGTCCGGCCGCGCTTGATGAAGGGCGCCAACTCCAGTACAACCGGCTCGTTGTTGACCTTCACCGTGGCGCTGCCGATTTTGATTTCAACATCCTTGGTCTTGTTGACGGCACGGACCCGCTTCTGCACCGGATACCAGAACAGGACCCCGTTCTGGTGCTCGAAAATTTCCCGTAGCGGTGTAATTTCGATTCCGTTCCGCACCTCAGCCAAAGCACGGAGCTTCAATTCCTGATTGTCGAAGATGATTTTAATCTCATCAGCGGTGACAGCGGAAAGGGCCGAACCTACTGGGACAAAGAGCTTATCGCCGATGTGGATTACGTTCCGGTCGCGAATCTGGTTGGCTTTGACCAGAGCTGCCAGGCTGACGTTGTAATGGGCGGCGATACCGGTGAGGGTCTCGCCCGGGGCAACGGTATGCACGATGTGCATCGGACGCGGCACGGCTGCCGTAGGTGTGCTGACCTTTGGCTCGCCCTGCTCGCCCATCGGTTGTCCCGCTTGGGGTGTGATCGCCGGTGCAGGCCTGGGTGCCATCGCGATGCGTTGCCGCCCCGCTGAGGGGGGCGGGCCGCCCTTGGCCCGGATGACTGCGGACGGCGACGGCTGGCTCATCCGCGCCGAAGCATCTACCTCCGCCAGTGGGGCCCGCGCAATAGCAGGCTCGCTGGGGATGAACACGTGGCTGTTGTAAACAGGCGCTGCAACAGGGAACGGCCGCCCTGCTGCTGGCGGCGCCGATATCTTTGCCATAACAGGCTTAGCGGGCGTTGCCGGTTGTCGGCCAGGTGCAGAACGTGCCGCCGAGCCTGGCCCCGCTGCCGGCGTGGCGATACTCACTTTCGGTGTTGTAACTTTGGGAACCGCCGCCCGCAGCGTAGGCTTTTCCTGGGGAGTGGTGGTCTTGTTCGCACCCGGGCCCAAACCGTCAGCCTTGGGGACCCCCGTATCTCTGCCACCTCGCTGTGCCGGTCCAGTGGCTGCGCTACTGGATGCGGCTGGCAGTCTGCTCGGCCTCTTAGGCGTTGGTTGGGTCACCTTTGGTGCCGCCTCGGCCGGCAAGGATGTGGGTGGTGGTGAAACCTTGCTTGAGCCCGCCGACGGCGTCGGCTCAGTAGTCACCGGCTGCTGCGGGGCAGCCGCTGGAACTGACGGCGCGCGTGTTTCGCCGCTCGGGTTGCTGACGATAACCGTCACTTCCTGGGACTTGGTCTCATTGCCGGCCTGGTCTACGGCCATCGCGTAAATCCGGTGGGGGCCGTTGGCCACCTTGGTCGTGTCCCAGTCGTGTGCATACGGCGGGTGGTTGGTGCCTGCCGCAAAAGCTTCATCAATAAAGAACAGCACCCAGTCCACGCCGTTGTCGTCCGTGGCCTGAACGCCGATGCGCACCGCTCCCTTCAGGACCGCTCCTTGTGCAGGCGCATAGATTCTCACATCTGGTGGGATGATGTCCGACCCGCCGCCGGCTGCCGCGTTCTTCACGTATACACTGACCTGAGCGCTGCCTCTGCGCCCCGCGCTGTCGAACGCGATTGCGGCCACCTTGTGCAGACCGTCGTTGAATCGAGTCGTGTCCCACTTGAACGCCTGAGTGCCTGCCTGTTTCGGGGCGGGCAACACATAATCAGCCTGCAGGCCCTCGTCTATAAGTACCTGGATGCGGACCACCTTGAGGTTGGAATTGCTCTTGTAGTCCACAACGATGTAGTACTCGGTACCGAAAACTGTGATTCCATCCTCGGGAGAGGTAATCCGGACCGATGGCCCAACCTGAGCGCTTGCAACCGTGCACGACAGCCACACTATGAGAGCACAGGCAATGGCCAATACACTAAAGAGGGCAAGAAGCTGCCTGGACGGGTAGTGCTTCATCGGGCACAACCCCCCGCGGTACGGTTTTTTACGGCCGTCCGACAACCAAATGACGGACCAACTATAGCACAAACGTCGAGCCAAGTCAAGACTATCAACCTCACGAGGTAGTGTATCTTCTAACTGTATAGAATCTGGTTTAGAAAGGGGGGATGGGTGTATCTTCCTGCGGAGGTTGAGAGCAAAGTTCCTCCAAGACCTCAAAAATGGGCAACATCAAGCGGGCGAATTAACTTAGCGTGGCCGAGGTCGAGTCACGGCAAGACCATTGGGCGGCTCTTCAAAGAAGTCAAGGCCCGCGCCTGTACGACTTGCGAGATGCTTCTGGTGCCGGCGACCGGAGTCGAACCGGTACGAGCCAAGCTCCCGGGATTTTAAGTCCCGTGCGTCTACCTGTTCCGCCACGCCGGCAGAAGGAATCCAGCAGCACCGCTGTTCACCGGTCACTGTCCACTGGTCACTGTCCACTGGTCACTGGTCACTGTCCCTGGAGGCGGCACCCGGATTCGAACCGGGGAATAGAGGTTTTGCAGACCTCCGCCTTGGCCAACTTGGCTATGCCGCCTCGTGCACACCTATGGAAAACCTGGCGGCCGGGTCTTGCCCTGCCGCCTGTGTGAGTCGTGAGCCAGTGAAAACGCGACGCCGTTGTTCTTGGAGCGGGAGACGGGAGTTGAACCCGCGACCTTCTGCATGGCAAGCAGATGCTCTACCAGCTGAGCTACTCCCGCTCGGCAGACGTCCAATTGGAGCGGGAAACGGGAATCGAACCCGCGACCCTCAGCTTGGGAAGCTGATGCTCTACCAACTGAGCTATTCCCGCTCGCCAGGTTGTTACGGTGCTTGTCGAAGCGTCCCAAACCGGGTTGTGAGGAGCCGCTCCGCTTTATATATCAACGGTCCCCCGCGCAGTCATCTTCCACATCGGTGGTGGGCGAAACAGGGCTCGAACCTGTGACCTCCTCTGCGTGAGAGAGGCGCTCTTCCAACTGAGCTATTCGCCCAACCCCGGCCTCCGTCGCGCAGGTGACCCTGACGCGGCGCTTTGGCCGACTCCGCA
>JALGUK010000164.1 GCA_029820875.1 Candidatus Zipacnadia bacterium | reverse complement strand
TGCCGCGCTCTGCGATCTATCCGGGCCAGCGGCGCAAGCTGATGGGACAAAGCCGCTCTGCGGGCGAACCCCGTTTCGTAAAGACTCCCCGATGTCGCCTGCCATTCGGCGGTGCCCTCGACAAACCACTCCGGCAGCGCCGCCATGCCGACCCACTCCCCTACAGGGCCGTACCGGGCGCCGGTCGCGGCGTACTGGACCGCGTGGGTGAACTCGTGTCGGACGATATGCCGCAGCCACTCCCTGCGGCCCAACATTGCGGGGTTGAGAGTAGGGGCCTCGACGAACATCACGTGCTCCAGCCGCCGCATGAACTCACGGGAGAAGTCGTTGTAGTCGGTGACCACGACCGTAGTTCTCTCCTTGGGATATGCGCCGAGCGCCTTGCAGACAGGCTCGTAGACTTCCTCGACGATTTCGGCGACATCCTGCGCAGACTCCTGAACTTCCGGGTGGAAGATGATAGTAAAATGCTCCGTGGCAAGCTCTCGCCACTTCAGCTCAGGGTGGTTGAACCTGTCTGACAGCCTGGACCAGGCAGGCGATGAGAGGGTGAGCGCAAGGCCGACCGACACCAGCAATGCTGCAACACGGGCCGAGAAAGCGAGCTTGCTGAACCGCCTGACGGAGCGCTGTTTCACTGGGGGCACCTCCGAGAAACCTTCCGCAGGATGCATAGGCAAGTTTGCTGCGTATGACTTTGCTTCGGCAGGCGAACCCTGTTTACCTGCCGCGCTCAAAAGCTCGGAGGCAAGGGTAAGGGGGCCGTGGAAAAAGGGCGTGGCGGTTGAGTGCGATTGCTATCGCCTGAGATTGTGGAATGAACGAACCGATAACGTGACAACAGGCGCTCTTTACGGGGCTTATCATAGGCGAGTGCGTAAACGGCGCCGCCTGGATCCTCGTCGGGCTAATCACAAGAGCAGGGTATTCAGTGCTGCCCGGGGTGAATTCCGCACGCTGATATCTCCGGAGGTGAAGACATAAGATGCGCCAGCGAATCAAGAAGAGAGTTTTCGAGATTGTCGAGGTTGCCGCCGAGGATGACCTGGGAAGCAAGGTGTTCGACATCTTTGTGATGACATTGATCGCCTTGAACGTGGTCGCCGTAATCTTGGAAACTGTCGAGAGCTTGTCCGCTCAGTATGAGCCACTTTTCCATATGTTCGAGATATTCTCCGTGGTCCTGTTCACGATTGAGTATGGTTTACGAGTCTGGACATGCAACTGCGACGAGCGATTCGCTCGCCCCATTCAGGGTCGCCTCCGATTCATTCTCACGCCACTTGCTCTGGTGGACTTAATGGCCATCTTGCCATTCTACTTGCCCATGTTCATTTCGCTTGATCTGAGGTTCTTGAGAGCAATTCGTCTCCTTCGGGTTTTCAGGCTGCTCAAAATGGGGAGGTATTCCAACGCCCTCAAAACTATGGGGGATGTCTTCAGAGGGAAGAAAGAAGACTTGGTGATAATGGTCTCCGCAGTCCTCGTCTTATTAGTGATTGCTTCAAGTTTGATGTACTCTGTCGAAAATGAGGCGCAGCCGGATGCGTTTTCAAGTATTCCAGCAGCAATGTGGTGGGCCGTTTCCGCCTTGACCACTGTGGGCTATGGCGATGTTTGCCCCGTGACAACTGTCGGAAAGGTCCTAGGTGCCGTCATATCTGTTCTCGGAATCGGACTCTTTGCACTGCCAGCGGGCATACTGGCTTCCGGTTTCTCGGAGGAAATCGCCAAAAGGCGGGGCAACCGCACGTTATGCCCTCACTGTGGAAAGCCAATAAGTGGGGGGTCGGAGTATTAGCAGCCCCGGAGGATGGTGACACCTGTTCACACGGGCGGGACGCCCGCACTACCCGGAGATAGCCGGGTATAATGCAAAGATCAATCAGACAAGATGCTCGCAAGAGCATCGGATGTCTCCCCCTCGCCTTGCACGAAGACCGGAGCATCTCCCCACAGCGGCAGGGACCAGCCGCCGTCAGACCTTATAGGTTTGACCGGAAAGCCCAGCGCGTCCACGGCGGAGAGGCCCGCCGGTGGTTGACCGGCGAGTGGGAACGAAGACGACTCACCTCCATCGGTTTCCCGCCAGACCATCGCCACGGGGGTGCCGTCGCGGCTGAACAGGTAACCCTTATACCCTTCAGCCAGTTTCAGGGGCCGGAGCAGCCGTGCGCCTACCAGAGGCTGGGGGAGCTTGTTGTCCAATGCGTGGATTTGCTCCAGAACAGGCTCAGGCAATCCAGGCTCTTCGATATCCGCTTCCCTGAGGGTCTCCAGCAGGGCATCGCCGTTGAGCGAATGTGCTTTGATGTAGACAGGGACATTCGAAAGGTCCAGGAGCAGCCGCCCGCCGTCACGCTGTTGTGGAATCGGAGAGCCTACCACGCTCAGGAGATCAACTTGCCCGTCGGACAGCGGCACGGCCACGCGAATCGGTCGCCGCCCCTTCAGCAGAGACGCCCACGCGACCGCTACCCCCCGGCCATTGGCATCAAAGACGTGACAACGGATTCCGCTGCCCTGGTCGGCCCGGCCCACATAACGAGCGCCTCTTAGCATCCACGCCAGGACGGCATGGGCGACCGCATGGGGTTTGGCCGCCCCGTCAGGGTCCATCATTATGGTATAGCGATATATCTTCGAGAAGCGGTCCACGCCGCCCTCGGGATAGCCGACGTAGTAGTAGAAAAACTTGTCCACCCCTTCGGCGAGGGTCGTCACGTACACGCGCGTTATACGGCTCGCAGCCTCCACCGGAGACAGCGGCGGCCGCGCACACGCGTTGCCCTCGTGGAGTAGCCGGCGCGCGGTTTCCGCCATGAGGCCCCCCTCGGTGTTCCACATCGGCCGGACCGGCCCGTACTTCTCCATAAGCGACTTAATCGCCCGAATCTCCCTCTCCTGGTCGCCCGACCACATGTAACAGTGATAGGAGAGCACGTCCATGTACCGCAGGGCGCCGGCCTTGAAGATGCGTTCCGTCCAGTCCGGGGCGACCGGCGAGATACACCCGCCCAGGACCACGCACTGCGGGTCAGCGCGCTTGGCGGCCCGGTAACCCTCGCGAAGCAGCCGAACGTAGTGCTCCGGCGTCCCCTTCCAGAACCCGCGCCCGTACGGCTCGTTCCACATCTCCCAGTACTTGATGCGCCCCTTGTAGTGGCTGACCGCGGCGTAGACGAAATCGCCGAAGGTCCGGATGTTCTTCGGAGGGCAAGGATAGGCACTCTGTCGCGAGTCCCCTGCCGGTGCCGTGGCGGCCCATTTAGGCGTCCGGACGAAGGTCCCCAGGAGCATCAGCTTCCGCCGCGCGAGCTGGTCTACGATGTCGTCGTACCAGACGAACTTCCCGCGCTCCGGCTCCAGCGCATACCAGTTGACAGGCGGGTTAAAGTCGTGAAAGCGGAACCAGCCGCACCCTATCCGCTCGCCGAATTCGAGGGAATAGTCGCCTATCTTCGCATGGAAGCCGAATGGGTTGGCCGGGTCTTTGCGGGTGGGCCTGACATCGGGGATGACGGCGAAGGTGCTCTCGCCCTGACCGATCCCGTCCCTGCATCGAGCCTCGACGAGAACTCGATACAGGCCAAGGGGCATCTTCCGCAGCTCAACCGGGGTGCTGGGCCGTGGATGAAGCCGCCGAACCTCATTTCCGTCCAGGTCAATCACCCGGCACGTCAACCGCAACCCCTCCGCGTCGGCCGGGAAGACGAGGGGGACGATACGGACGGTCTCCCCGCGCACAAACAAGCGGCTCTTGCTCAGCCCGCCCGCGGCGTCGCAGACCTGCACGGCCACGTCAAGAGTGGAGGCGGGCGCATAGGGCCGCAGGTCCCCCTCCTCGAGCTGGACGGCATCCAGCCATATCCTGGCCTTGTCACGAGCGACGACCTGCAAGACAGTGGCATTGCGATTCGTCCCGGGAAATACGCCCTTGAGGGTAACTCGTTGCCACTTTGTTCCCACCAGCGCATCGCTTCGCAGAACCGGCTCCATCGGGTTGCGCTCCGTGACCTGGCCCCCCAGCAGCCTCAGGCCTATCCGCACACCCGGGCGGTCGGCCCTCGCGTAGACGGAGGCGGTATACTTAAGGCCGGGCACCAGCGTGCGGAACGGGCTTTCAAGGAGCAGGAGCACCTGCGACCCCGGTGTGTCCAGGCGCAGGCTCCGGCGGCCGTGCCATGCAACGGTCTCGTCTATGCTCCAGCCGGGCCTTCCCGGCGTCCAGCCGTCTATGCCCACCTCGAAGCTGGTGTTGGCCAGCAGATTGCCCGGTCGGGGCTCTCTGGGCCGCCAGCGCGGCCCCGCCTGGACCGACCCGCCCGCAGTCACGGACACCTCGTCTATCCATAGGCTCCCCGCCTCGCCGAACCAGATGTACAGGCCGCATTCCTCGTCTGTGTCCGAGGCCGCTGCGGTATAGACGAATTCGCTCCAATCCCTCGAGACCGTAAAGTAACTATAGAGGTACTTGGTGTAGGGCCATGCGTGCTTACGGACGGCAATCAGGACCGGTCCGGAGATGCCTCTCTGGCGCATTCGCGCACGAATCGTGTACTTCTCCCCCTCGCGCACGCTCAGGCCCGCCTGCCGGAACTGCACGCCGCCGCTGCGGAAGCTGAGGCA
>JALGUK010000163.1 GCA_029820875.1 Candidatus Zipacnadia bacterium | reverse complement strand
CTGGGGCTTATGGACCGCGTCGAAATTCGCCGGGGGACGCTGGTGACCAACCTCGACTTCACCACCGGCGCCCGCCGCTTCGCAAATGATGTCAACCAGTCCCGTCACGGCCGCTCCATCACGCTTGTCAACGCGGCGAAGATCGAACGATGGCTGCGTGACCCGCGATTCGCACGTGCAAGGGAGTTCGTTGACAACCCAGACGCGGGTATCTGGCAGGACATCCTGAAGGAGTCGGGAAAACGGCGCCGCCGACGGGGTGCGGCGGCGACGGCACCAACGTAGAATCAGCCCTGCGCACCTGGCCGGTATGGTGCGCAAGTGCAGGGCCGCCGGGGCATTGTAGGGTGCCTGCACAGCAGGACAAGTTTGTGGGGCCTCCACCACGGGTGCGCCCCACACGTTATCACCACTGGCCCGTTGCAGGCAGCGCCGAAGGACCGTGGAATACGCTTTGGAACCGGAATCACATCGAGGTGTGACCGTTCGCGCGGTCGTCATCGGCCTTGTGCTTTGTGTGCTCAATACGTACTGGATTATGGCCAACTTCATGTGGCGGCAGGCGGCTCCGGCCACGGTTTCCCTCTTCTATAACGTAGTCTTCAGTCTCCTCGTAGTTGCCCTGCTCAATGTTGTCATCCGCGGACTGTGGCCCAAATGGGCCTTCTCCCGCGGGGAACTGACGGTCCTGTATGTGATGATGGCAATCGCGTCCGCTGTCAGCGGACATGACATGTCTCATCTCCATCATAGCCTACCCCTTCTGGTTCGCCACACCTGAAAACGGCTGGGAGGACCTGTTCCTGGGCCGCCTTCCCAGGCTGCTGACCGTATCGGACCACAGGTCGCTACGCGGCTACTATGATGGCGATACGTCTATCTACCTTGCCCAGAACTTCACGCCGTGGATTGCGCCGGTGCTTCTGTGGACCGGCTTCATTATGGTATTGCTGTTTGTCATGCTCTGTATCAACGCTCTTTTCCGGCGCAACTGGGTTGACCGAGCCAAGCTCAGTTTCCCGGTAGTGCGGCTGCCGGTTGATTTGTGCAACCGCAGCAGCGGTATCCTCAGCAGCAAGGCGCTCTGGATCGGTTTCGGCCTGGCGGCGCTTCTTGATATCATCAACGGCCTGCACGTGCTGTACCCTATCGTTCCAAGCCTCGGCGGACGCCTCTACGACCTCCAGCAGCACCTTACCACCCGGCCCTGGAACGCGGTCGGGTGGACTCCTGCGGGGGTATTCCCGTTCGCCGTGGCTCTGGGATGGCTTATCCCGCTGGACCTGTGCTTTTCGTGTTGGTTTTTTTACATTTTTTGGAAGCTGGAGCGCATCGGCGCGAGCATAACCGGCTGGGCGGAGAACCCCGACTTCCCCTATATAAGCGAGCAATGCTTCGGGGGGTACGTGGGCCTTGCGCTTACGTGTGTGTGGCTGTGGCGACACGTTCTCAAGCGCATTTTCAACCGCCTCAGGAGCGGTCTGGATGCCGAGGACACCGATGAGCCGCTCCCCTACGCCTGGGCAGTCGCGGGGATAGTTATCGGCACGGTCATCTGCGTCGCTTTCGCCAACGCGATAGGGCTGTCAATCGGCCTCGGGATTGTCTTTTTCATGATTTACTGGTGCATCTCGACGGCGGTCGCGAGGATGCGTGCTGAACTGGGCACGCCCGTGCACGACCTGCACTTCATCGGCCCCGACGAGATGATTACCCGCACGCTCGGCACCCGGCGCCTGCCCTCGTCCAACTTGATCTCGATGTCGTTCCTGTGGTTTTTCAACCGCGCCTACCGGAGTCACCCGATGCCCTGCCAGATTGAGGGTATGAAGATGGCGGATGAGGCAGGGGTTTCACAGAGGCGGATGTCGGCGGCCATGATGCTGGCAGGGCTTGCGGGCGTTTTGGGCGCCTTCTGGGCGTTCCTGCACCAGGTCTATCATCTCGGGGTGACCACTCACAGCATTGGGTGGGTCACGGGCTTCGGGGCCGAGCCGTGGCGGCGCCTGCAGTCATGGATGACCACTCCACGCCGCCCTCAGCCCGCATCCCCGATAGCGGCCGGCGTAGGGCTGGTCTTCACATTCATCCTCATGAGCCTGCGGACAAGGTATGCGTGGTGGCCGTTCCATCCAGCGGGTTACGCAGTCTCGGGGACGTGGTCCATGAATGTTTTCTGGCTTTCGCTGCTTGTCGCCTGGCTGGTCAAGACTATCATTCTACGTTACGCAGGCACCAAGGCGTACCGCATATGCACCCCCTTCTTTTACGGGCTGATACTCGGCGAATGCGTGGTCGGCGCCTTCTGGAACTTCTACGGCATAGCCCTCGGGCGGGAGACCTATCGGTTTCTCATCTGACGACTTTCCTCTTCCCTCCCGGCAGGAGTTTTCCACCCAGCGTCGAATACAAGTCTCCCCACTGTGGGGCGACGCGAGGATTCAGGCTTTGAGAGGAGGTATGTTACGGTGTTACATTCGGGTGCGGCGCCCAGCGCCGAGGAGTTGATGAAGCACGAGCTGCTGGAGAGGGGAAAGCAGCACGTTTTTTCGACGGGACTTCCCGACAGCGGCACGAAGCTGTGCAAGGCGAACATGAAGTACGGTCTCGCCAAGATTCACTGCGTCCAGGAGCACCTCGGACTTGAGCCGAATGCGTTCTTTTTCGGCACCCCGGACATGACCATAACCCGCAACGTCAACCGATGGGCCAACGGGTTCGGCTACGGGGGCAAGCTCTGCTGGGGGGACGGCACGCAAGAGCTGATAATCCTCGACGCCAAGCCCAACGGGTGCGGGATGCTCGTGGGGGGACTGGACCGACTTCCCCCGGCCAGGGACCTCATCGAGCGCATTCAGAAACTCAAGGAAGAACGCATTACAATAGACGGGGTTGAAATCCACTGGGACTTCGGCAAGAGCAACCATTTTATTGACGTTTTCCGCGTCCAGCCGATGACGGACGACGTGGACCTTCCGGAGTTTGCGTTCATCACGCACTATGCGGGTGACGAGCTCCGCGGCGACGCGCAGGGGACCTTCGGGCTTTACTACGACTACAGCCCACGTCTTATGCAGATGGCCGAGGTGCTTGAGACCCCATTCGGGCCGTGCCGGTACCTGACGGGCCGCGCGGCCACCGAGTACCTCGAGCGTTTCCGGTACGTGGAGCAGTTCTCCAAGCAGCGGAGGCTGCTTGCGGCTGAGCGGCTGTTCGGGGACTTTCAACTTCTGGGTAACGAGACACACCAGGGCCTTCTAAACTACAACGAACTGCTCTTAGGGTGCCATCCGGTTACCGAGGACCGCAATGTGTTGTATCCGCTCGTTCTACGGTCTGACCTTCCGGCTTACCTTATCCGCGGGAAGCCTAACCTTACGCCGGAACAGGTGGAGATACTGGGCTTCCGCGAGCGCGCCGAGCGGCTGGGGGTCTACGAAAGCCTCCTGACCGCGAACGTCGTCCCGCACGGCGGCGGATACGTCTTTGACCACATGCTGGACGTCCTGCAGGTGCACGAGATTCACGGCACCCGCTACTTCGAGATGGATGCCTATCACGATTACGGGCGCAAGATTCTCCAGAACGTGCGTGAAATCCCGTACAGCTATCGCGGGCGTGAGGTCGCCCTGCGGACGTTCGAGCTGGAACTCGCCGAACCGGTCGCCAAGCTGACGCCGGTGTACGTTATGAAAGTGTGAGAGGCAAAAGCGGCTGATTCGTCAAGCGCAGAAACCGGCCGGGAGAGACGCGCGGCTACGCGATACCCCGGCCGGCCACCATCTCCCTCAGCGTAAGCGCGTTGCGCGGCGCGTATCCCTCGGCATCATTGTCGAAGTAGACGTAGACGTCGCGGTCCTCGTCCATCCATTTCAGGAGCCTGCCAGCCCATTCCCGTAACTGCTCGTCAGAGTAGTTGGACGCATACAGCTTCTCGTGGCCGTGGAGGCGGATATAAACGAAGTCGGCGGTCGCCCGGATGACGAGCGGGTATCTGGGCGTGTCGGAGATGGTCAGGGCCGCGTTGTGGTCCTGCAGCAGCGCGTATACATCATCGCAGAACCAGCTTTCATGGCGGAACTCGAACGTAAACCGCTGCTGCGGAGGAAGCACCCGAACGAGGCCGGCCAGGCGGTCCATATCAAGGTGCAGCGACGGCGGGAGCTGAAATAGGATAGGCCCCAGTTTCTCGCCTAAAAGCGAGGCGCGGTCCATGAAAATCTGCAGCGAATCCTTCGGCTCGGCGAGCTTCTTTACGTGCGTCAGGTAACGGCTGAACTTGAGCGCGAAGGTGAACCCGTCCGGTGCCTTCTGCGCCCAACCGATGAACGTTTTCTCCTGCGGCAAGTGGTAGAAGCTGCTATTGATTTCAACCGTGTCGAATTGCCCGGCGTAGTACGAGAATTCATCCTTCTGCCGCAGACCCTCGGGGTACCACACCCCGCCCCGCCAGTGCTTATATGACCAGCCTGATGTTCCGATGAAAGGCCGGGCCATGGATACCCCTCCCTTCGCGTTCTACTCGTAGAACCAGCGGGCCGGCAGGGACTTGACTTTCAGTGACAGGCGCCCGGCGTGGTCGAGGTAATAGCTGAGCAGCACCTGGTCTTTCACCCAGGTCGCCGATGGGTAAGCCCAGGCGTCCTCGCCGCCTTCCTCGATGTTGCGGAAGTTCTCCCAGGTAGCCCCTTCATCGCGCGAGATGGCGGCCGTCAAAGGATTCCTCCGCGCCCCATATGTAGTGGCGGATGTATGATTCCAGATGGCCAGCAAATCGCCGGTGGCGGGAATACGGGTGATACAGGGAGGGGCGGATGTGCCGGTAAGCGGAGTCGCCTTGGGTGCGCTCCAGGTTTCCCCGCCGTCCTCGGAAATGCTGGCCCATTGCCCTCCCATTGATTGCGTGCGCAGGAGCATCAGAACGCGCCCGTCCTTAAGCTCGATGCAGGCACCCTCGCCGGCCCATCCTTCCGGCGGTTTCGGAACAGGCTGGCTGTTGCGCCAGGTCTTGCCGTCGTCGTCGGAGATGAGGCAGTAGCTGCCTTGGGGGCCTGCAGCCTCCAGGAGGAGCCTCCCTGTAGAGAGCATCAGGCCCCGCCCGTTGGCGATTACCGTGTAGACGTTGTCGGGGCTGAGCTGGGTTGCGGGTCCGAATGTGGCCCCCTCGTCGCCGGAGATGCGAAGCATGATGCGGCAGTCTCCGGGCCGGCCGGCGGCGGGCTCGGAGTTCTTGTGTACATAAAAGAGCGCGATCGGGCCGCTGCGCAGACGCACAAAGTTCAGACGCACAAAGTTGACTTCCATCACGTTGCAGGCGGCGTCGTTTTCCACCAGCGTGTACTTTGCCCCCCACGTGCGGCCGCCGTCTTCGGAGATTCGGCCCACAATCCGAGCAGCACCCGCGTCGGCCCCGGTATCCCCATAAAACTCCGTCCAAGCCAGCAGGACTCTCCCGTCCTTTAGCACGATCGCATCGGCCTCGCTGTTACGCGGGTTGTCCGGCCCGGCCGCCGCGATGACCAGTGAAAAAACATCGTTTTGACCCACCTGAGCTATTCCTCCTGACGGTGTAAGGGTGAGTCCGAACAAAAGCAATACCGCGTTCAAAACGCGACCCGACGGCAAGCTGTGCACCATGACTTTCCTCCATTACTATGGCTGCAAACCATGTTTCACATTCGCTCCAAACACCAGGAGTTCCTTCGGCGCCTTCGATGCAGGTGTTGCACTGGTCGGTGAGGAAATCCTGGAGCGGTAGATATCACTGAAGGGAAAGCTGCATCAATGAACACCAAAGCCGCGCTCTTCGTCCGCCTTCCCGGGTCCTCCGAGCGGCGTATTGAGATTGAAGAAAATGCCCAATTAGGGGAGCTAATGCCGGACGAGGTGCTTGTACAGGTCGTCGGGACAGGCATTTGCCAGACCGACATCAAGATTCTTCACGGCCAGTTCCGCGAGTCCGAGGGCCCTCAGAGGTTGCCGGACCGCCT
>JALGUK010000162.1 GCA_029820875.1 Candidatus Zipacnadia bacterium | reverse complement strand
GGATGCTTCCGAGCCAGTGGATGAGAACCAGCAGAGGGCGGCTGATACGCCGCCTGAACCTGAAACAGATGAAGCGAGTCCCGAATCTCTGCCAGAGGAGACGGAGCCGACAATCGAAGAGCTGCAAGCTCAGATTGCCGAGCTTCAGGCGCAGCTTGAGGGAGAGCATGACGCCCTTCTGCGTATGGCCGCAGACCTGGAGAATTATAAACGCCGTGTAGCCAAGGAGCTACAGGAGCGGACAGCGTTTGCCAATGAACGGTTAATCACCGAACTGCTGCCGCCCCTCGATGACTGCGACCATGCAATCAAGGCGCTTGAGGATGGTTCCGACCCGAAGACGGTGCTTGAAGGAGTCCGGCTGATTGGACGGCACTTGCGTTCGGTACTCGGCAAATTCGGGCTTGAGGAGATACCTGCCCAGGGGCAGCCCTTCGATCCAAATGTCCACGAGGCTTTAGGGTCTGTGACAACAGATGAAGTGGAGGAGGGGACGGTGGGCGGGTGCTTCGGCCCGCGCAGGTGCTCGTAGCGCAAGCGCCCCAACACGAAAGCGCCGACAACTCGCAGCAGCAGGACAAGTAGCCCACGTAGTTTCGCGGTTTTGCACCTTGGGCGGAGACCGCCGAGGTCTCCGCCCTCGTTTCATTCAGCGCGTTTTTGGAAGAGACGCGTTCACCTCTCCTCTTCAGCCTGCTCCTGCTGCCCGACTTCGGGGGCCTGCGTGGATGTTTCGGCCTCGCTCTTGGAGCACTCTGCAGCCCGCTGTATCAAGTCCTCGATTTTCTCCTGCATTGTCGCCTGCACTTGCGCTGTCTGCGCCTTGAGTTCGTCAAGCCTCTGCTGCAATTCCTCTCGCGTCTGCTTACCGGACTTGGGCGCGAGCAATAATCCGGCCGCCACGCCGATTCCCAGGCCTACAAGCGTCCCCAGCAGCACGGCTCCTGCACTCCCTTTTGATGTGGACCGCTCTTCGGGTTCTACTGCCATCGCATCTTCCTCCAGGCATCCGGCGGCCGCAAAGATAGGGAATTCTACCTTCGCAGTCGGGCGAATCTGCGCTTACCGACCTGCAGCGTCATTCCGTCTTCGATTTTGACCGAGGCATCCGCGTCCTCAATCCGACTCCCGTCCAATCGCACGGCGCCTTGACTGATGAGCCGCCGCGCCTCGCTGTTGCTGGGCGCGAAGCCGCACAATGTTATCAGGCGGACGAGCCATACACGGCCGTCGGAAAGGTCTTCAGGGGGTACAGCCACTTCAGGCATCTCTTCGGGCAGCTCCCGCTTGCTGAAGACACGCTGGAAGCGCTTCTCCGCCTGAGTTGCTGCTTCCGGGGAGTGGTACATCGAGACGACCTCGCGCGCGAGCCTCATCTTGACCTGTTTGGGATGGATACTCCCGTCCTGCAGCCCTCTTTCCATCTCAGCAAGCTCATCGGGCGGGACGTCGGTGGTCAGCCGGAGATACTTGAGCATCAGTTCATCGGGGATGGACATCAGCTTCCCGTACATTTCATCCGGCGGCTCGGCCAGACCGACATAGTTCCCGAGGCTCTTGCTCATCTTTTCGTTTCCGTCAGTGCCCTCCAGAAGCGGCGTGGTCAGCACGACCTGTGGCTCCTGGCCGCTGGCCCGCTGGATATCACGCGCGACCAGCAAATTGAATAGCTGATCGGTACCCCCCAGTTCCACATCAGCTTTGACAGCCACAGAATCGTAAGCCTGCGCCAGGGGATACAGCATCTCGTGAATCCCGAGCGGTTCCCCGGCATCCAGGCGCTTCTTGAAGTCGTCGCGTTCGAGCATTCGAGCCACCGTGTACTTCGCCGCCAGTCGCACCACGTCCGCAAAGTTCATCGGATTGAGCCACTCGCCGTTGTAGACCATCCGCGCCCGTTGCATATCCAGTATCTTACCGACCTGCTCGGCGTAGGTGCGGGCGTTTTGCTGCACCTGCTCCGGTGTAAGGGAGGGCCTCGTCTTGGAGCGTCCGCTCGGGTCGCCTATCATACCGGTGAAGTCGCCGATGATGAAGACCACCTCATGCCCGAAGTCCTGGAACTGTTTGAGTTTACGCAGCACTACGCTGTGCCCGAGGTGCAGGTCAGGAGCGCTCGGGTCGGCACCGTACTTGACCACGAGGGGCTTGCCGCGCTCGAGCTTTGCCCGCAGTTCCCCAGGTGAGATAAGGTCAACCGCATCGCGGCAAAGCGCCGCGAACTGCTCGTCAACTGTCATACCGATGTCTCCGCTCTTGCAATATGAACCACCCTATTGAACCGTGGCAGGGATGGTCACGGTAATGGGTTTCCCGCAGTGCGGGCATGTGAGAGTGATGGTCAGCATAGTGGCGGTCGGCGTCGTCGCGGCAGGAGCCTCAGCAGGGGTGACAGTCGCCTCGGCAGCGGGTTGTTCGGCGACAGTCGGGGCTGGCACCTCGGGCGTCGGCGCCTCAGCCGGCTTGGGCTTCTCGGCGGCCGGGGGCTTCTCGGCGGTCGCCGGAGCTTCAATCTCTATAGACTCGATGAGTTGCCCGGGGTCAAACTTGCTCGCCGTCGGAAACGCAGCCAGCGTGACGGTCCCTTGGTCATCGGTGTCTATTCTCAGAAAACTGCAGCCAAGCAGCCATGTGGGCTTCCCCTCCACCTTCGAGCCGTCCTTCTTCGTAACGGCGATGGATGCAATCTCCCAGCCTCCGACGTTGGTATCCTTGGTCTGCTCCCACGCCACTTGTATTCCTCGGATGTCCGACGATGGAATGAGAATTTTCTGGGTCCCAATCAGCAGTGACAATGCTCCGAGGTTTTTAAGCTGCATCCCAACCCCGTCGGTGACGTCCGGGGATACGCCCAGTCGAGCTGTTTGGATCACCCCGGTGTACGCCGTTCCATTGCGGAGCGTGACCGTCCCGCGAAGCTCGGCGTTCTGCGTCAAGCCCGGCACAACCGCCAGCAAAACGACTCCGACCGCAATCGCCACGTAGATCAGGTTTCTGGCTCGCATGGACAATTCACCTCACTGGGTAATCTTTGCCCCGGCCGAGGACACAAGGGTCATCACCCGGTCAGAGCTGGCCCATTAACTTGTGCACCTGAGGGATAATCCTCACATCGTCCAGCGCTGTGACCGCCGCCTGCAACATGAGCATCTGCTGGGCGCTCGGCGCTGCTGTCACAGGCCCGTGCGGAGTCACCGGCTGCAACACGAGGGGAATCCCCGGGTCCACTTGCGCAACCAACTGGGCAGCCTCCCTGATATCCTGCGCGCAGACTTCAGGTGTGACGACGATTTTCACGAAAGACTCGGTCCGTCGCGCGATTCTCAGAAACTCACGCGCCGCGTCCCAATCCGCCGGTTGTCCGGTGGCAGCCGGCAGCTTAATGTCCATCGCGACGGTGGAGATATGCTCTATGACAAGCGCCAACGCAGCCGGCAGTGAGCCGTTGGTCTCCAGATACACACCCAGGCCCGTTTGCCTAATCTCAGGAGCAAGTGCGCTAACGAATTCCGCCTGAAGCAGCGGCTCGCCGCCGGTGATGCTCACCGCCTTGTGCAGACCGCTCGGCTTGTCTATTTCCAGGAGCAGTTCGAGCACGCGCTCTGCGGTCAAAGGATTCGGTTCGAGAACAAACGCCCCGCTTCCGGGCTCGGATTCTACCTTGCACAACCCATCTGACTGTCTGGCCGCCGGCGTGTCACAATATCGGCACTGCAGGTTGCAACCGTAGAGCCGGACGAATAGTTGCCGTTGCCCGACCAGCAATCCTTCACCCTGGACCGACGAAAAAATCTCCGCCACTTGCGCGCGCACATCGCCCCGCCGAGCATCTTCGGACATCGCTTACGGCACCCACTTCACCTTGCGACGCGCTTCCCAGGCCGTGTCCATCTCCGCGGCGTACGCGGAGAGGGCCTCCCGGGCGAGCTGCTCCGCGTCAATCCCGTATTCCTCCAACCCCACGGCCGGAACAGGCACCCCCTCCGTGCGTATATTCAGGCCGAAGTGAATCAAACAGGAGACGGGGCTGGCCGTTGCGATGGCCACCGAGAGCTTGCGATGGTCGTCCCAAAGGTCGTCGCCGCGTCGCCATACCTGCAGAGCCGAGCCAAGCTGCCGAACGTAGTCGCATGCAATACTCGCAAGCAGCCTCTGGCGCATGATGGCCGTCTCAAGGTTCCCATCGAAGTGTTCGGCAATAAAATGGAGCATTCTGGGGCTGTAGATGGGCGAACGGGCGCGTACGTCCACCTGGTCCACCATTCTATCCAACCGTACGTCGCACGGGCCGATAAAACTGACAATCGCATCGCCCAGGAGACCGAAGCGTTCGTGAATCCACAGCGACCGCAGCTCCTTGCCCGTGTAAGCAATAATCTCATCAGCAAAAAGAGTGTGCGTCGGCAGCCCCTCCCATCTGGACGGCGTTGTCATCGCAGGCCTGCAGGCGTTCCTCCCGCCACCAGTCCCAGACTCCGGAATCACCCAGCGCCCTTCGCAGCCTAAGGCACGATTCACACCGCCAGCAGTGCTCCTCGCCGCCCTCGTAACAGCTCCATATCAACTCCAGCGGCGCAGCGATTTCCCGCCCGAACCTTACAATTTCGGTTTTTGTGAGCCGGCTGGTCGGACTCACCAGCTTCACGCCTGAAAGCGTCGACAACGGGAGCACCTTGTTGACAGCGTCCACAAATGCCGGGGAGTTGTCAGGGAAGGTCGCCCCCTCCTCCGCGTTGAAGCCCGCGACCACGCTCTCGGCATTCAATCCTTCGGCGATTGCGGCGGCAATCATGACGAAAACGCCGTTGCGGTTGGGCACCCAGACCGCCTCCGCAGACTGCACCGCCGCATCATCCTTCAATTCGTCCGGCCGCGGCTTGGGCAGAGCGCGGGTGCTGTCAACAAGCGCAGTGTGGGTGATGTCGGCGAGCCACGGCAACTCGATTACCTGGTGAGTGACACCGAGCCGTTCGCACATCCTGCGACTTGCTGCAATCTCCCGGGCGCGGGCACGCTGACCGTAATCGAAGGTCACCGCCCTGGCCACCCCCGGGGTCTCGCAGACGGCCTTCAGGCAGACCGCTGAGTCAAGTCCGCCGGACAACAGCACCACCGCAGGCCCGAGCTTCACCTGGTCGCCTCCGG
>JALGUK010000161.1 GCA_029820875.1 Candidatus Zipacnadia bacterium | reverse complement strand
GAGGTTCCCGGAATGCGAATCGCCCAGTCATTGTAAAAGTTCTTCAGGTGGTCGAAAAAGACGGTATTGTAGTACTTGGCGACCACTGACTGGCAAAACCGCTGGATGTCCTGCTCCTCGGGCTTGCCAAAGATTCCGCCGTAGGAATGCGGCCCTGCGAACACCTTGGCAAGGGCGCTGTACCCGAAGCCGCTATACGGCTTGTAGCCCACGTCGAAGGAGACTACCACCCCGGGCAGGCCTGTCGCCTGTTGGACCCGTCCGTTGAGGCGCTGCCACTTCTCTCGCCAGCGCGAGAGCTGATACTTGATGGCGTCCGGACGGTGCGGGCCGGCGGAGAAGTTGAGCCTTACCTGGTCGAAGTCGGTGTATCGGGTGCCCCATGCGCGGTTGAGGGCCTCGATAGTGCCGTACTTGTCTTTCATCGCCCGGCGGAACCCCTCGTCGTCCTCGGTGAATTTCGGGGCGCCGTTACGGCCGTAGACCAGCAGCACCGGCTTCCCGTGCAGCTTAGGCCACGCAGGCGATGAAGCATAATTGACGATGCCGTCGCGCATGTCGCGTCCATCGTCCATGTTGGCGGCGAAGTCCGCCATGTCGAAATCCGTGCCGTCCTGGTAGTAAGACATGAAAATGTCGTAGCCCTCGTCTCGCAGAGCCTCCGCAGCACGCATGAGCGTCTGCTCACGCGGATTGCCTTCGTTGTCCTTCCACTCGTGGCCCCAGAAGTCCATGAAGTGGTGGGTCATGCCCCACTCCGAGGCCGTCCGCAGCGACCTGAGGTTGTCTTCATAGCTGCGGGAGTCGTAGTAGCCGTAAAGAGGGGTGTTGTAGACTCCGCCCTCCCAGCCGCCCCACTGCTTGGCATAGTCCCAGGTGTACCAGTAGAAGAAGACGTCGGAGATCCAGGGGCGATCCAGGGCATGTGCAGGACAAGCGTAAATAGTCAACGCCGCAAACACCGCAAGAGACCAGGCTTTGGGGCTGCTCATGACACACCTCCAAGAACGCAACAGCATTCCACTCACCACTTCCCCCACAAAAAGAGTACATCCTTCAAAGATAACAAGAAGGTGATTTACCCGGGTTGTAGAATTCAACGGGTGCCGGCAAGTTGCGGGTCCCCCCTTCACATGCCTGCAAGGCATGGATGCCCGTTGCTGGTGGATATGCGTGCGCCTCTTCCCTCGCCTGCGGCGAGCGTTTACGCTCATCGAGATACTGGTTGTAATCGCCGTCTTGAGCATCCTCATGGCGATATTGATGCCTGTGTTCTTCCACGCCAAAAACCGTGCGCGCGGGTCTGCCTGCCAGTCCAACCTCCGGAGCATCGGTGCCGCCCTGAGCATGTATGCCCAGGACAATGACGGCGGGTATCCCACCGAGTGGTCGCCCGGTCACAATACCACGTGGCTGCCGGGAGGCTGGGAGGGCTGGGAGGTTGACGTAATGCCCTACGTAAAGACGCGGAAGATTTTCCAATGTCCCATGCAGCCGCCGGTGCACATGAGCTACGGTATCGCGGGGTGGGCCGCTAATTTCCAGTACCGCCGCGAGTTCGAGTTCCAAAGGCCCGGCTCGACGGTGATGGTGGCCGACCAGTCCTGGCCGCTTTGGCATGGCGTGCGGGCCGGCCCTTACGACGATGACGGCGACGCCGACATCTGGAACGTCGCGCTCCGCCATGACGGGCGCGTCAACATCTGCTTCGTGGACGGACACGTGAAGTCAATGCGCTGGGAAGAAACCATCCCGCCCAACGAGAATATCTGGAGCATCTGCCCCTACGATTAGCTCCCGGAATGCTTCAAGTTGCACCTCGTCTCGTTACAGCAATGCAACAGCAACTTAACACCCGATTTTGCCTACACTGGGGTAAAAGGTAATTGGCTGCGGCTCCCAATACCAAGGGAGGCATGAACTCGCATGAACGGTCCAGTAAATCGCTGCAAATGTATAGCGTCGAGCGCTCTGCGGAGAATCCGCTGGGCGATAAGGGGGAAGGCGGGTCCCCTCCTCGAGTGGTACTGGCCGCAGCCCAGGCCGATTCCGGTGCCGATACGCATCGGGACACGGCGGCCGACCAGACGTCCTTGCTGGAGATAACGTCTGGCGTCCACGGCTCCTCTCTTACCACCTCGCCCCTCCGGGCGATTACTCGGAGGGGCGCTTTTTTGCTCAAACAGCCGGTCAATTCCGGATGCGGCGCAGAATGTCCCAGTAGGCGCCTCGATGCCCCTGACGTATGGCATCCACCAGCAGTTGATTGTCGCTGTAGTTGTAGTCCGCCTTGTCATCTGGGTCGTTAGCGAGGAAAAAGCGGGGGTCGCCGCCGACAAGTTCCCGTACATAACTGTCAATGTCCGGCCCTACCTCGGCTGCGACGTAGAAGATGGGCAGCAGAAGGTCGTCATTGCCGTCCGTGCAGCCTTGCACGTTTGGATTCTCCGACAGCGGGCCTTCGCTTCGGACAATCCTCTCCATCGGGGTTCCCGGATAAATGCGGACACCGGCGGAGACGCCGACACAGTCGGGCTGGAGTTCCTTCATCAATTCAATGGTCTCGCGCACCGTCTCGCGGGTCTCTCCCGGTCCCCCGAGGAGGAGGTCGTACATGAAGGTAATCCCCGTATTGCGGCAGATTTCCGCCGTCACCCGCAAGTCGTCCGGGGTGTGCTCACGGCCGAGACGACCGAGCATCTGGGCGTTGCCGCTGTCTGCTCCAAAGTTGATTCCTACGCAACCGGCCCGCCGCATCGCCTGGGCAAGCTCGAACGTGAACGGCACCGGGGCCGCGTACGTGTACCAGCGCACACTATCTCCGAGCCTGCGCTCTATAAGCTCGGCACAGACAGCAACGGCGTGCTCGTAGGGGATGTTGAACTCACTGTCGCAAATGTGCAGGCAGTGCACGCCCTGCGCGAGGAGGGTCTCGACCTCATCGGCGACGTCCCGTGGGGTCCGCAGGCGCACGCTTTTTCCCTTGCCGAGGGGGTCGGCGCAGTAGATGCAGCCCTTGGGGCATCCGCGCTTTGTCTCCAGCCCTCCCTGGCCTCCCTCTGTAAAGTAGCGCTTGTTGTCCACGTTCGAGCGGCTTCGCGGGCCGGAGGGGAGGGGGCCGAACCGCGGAGGATTGACCGCCGGCGCCCCCTCGCGCCAATAGACAAGGCCCGGCAATTCCGTGGGGTCCTCTCCCGCATCGAGCGTGCCCGCAAGGGCGACAAGGCCGCTCTCGCCGTCGCCAATGACGCCGAAGTCCGCCTCACAGTGAGCCATAGTTGCCGCTGGAACCGTCGAGAAACCCGCGCCTCCAAGCACTACGGGCGCATCACTGTTGTCCTTCAGGAATTTGACGATTTCCCTTACGCGGTCCACAAACGATTGCCGGCTCGCGAAGTAGCAGTCATCCGTATTGCGGATGGACACCCCGATCAACTGTGGAGACGCCTCCTGCAGCATCTGTTCCACAGCAGCTTTCGGGTTATCAACCCAGCACATGTCCAGGATTCCAACCTGGAAGCCCGCGGCGGCCAGCGCATCGGCGATATAGTCCAGGCCGAGCGGCGCTATAGGCGGCTTCATCTGATTTGCATTAACGAGAAGCACTTCAAACGGCACCGTTAATCTTCGCCTCCGGACGGTGCTGCTCACGCGCAGGGGCAGGCAGCTCTTGCTGTGCTTGGTCGAATGTCGGCCACATCAGGTTGTTGTTCGCCGCGTGATGCCGCAAACCCTGTTCAACCGCTGGCGAGTGGAAGTTTCGAAATTGCAGGAGTATCCCGATACAAAGTGGAAAACCAGCGACAAGCACGCGCTGCGGCGTGGGCCTGTCAAGGAGGAATACTGCATGCGCCAGGTACGTGGCGATACCAAGGTCGTCGCCGTTTTCGGCCACCCTGTGGCCCACTCCGTCTCACCGACGATGCACAACGCCGCATTCGACGCCCTCGGCCTTAATTGGTGCTATGTGGCTTTCGACATTCGACCGGAAGCAATAGGCTCGGCGGTCGAGGCCGTCCGAGCACTTGGAATGGTCGGGGTGAACGTGACAGTCCCGCACAAAGGGGCTGTGATGCCTTACCTGGATGACGTTGATTCGATGGCGCGACGGGTGGGCGCCGTTAACACGATTCACAATCGCAACGACCGGCTTGTCGGATATAATACCGATGTGACCGGCTTTCTCCGGCTGCTGGAGAGCCATGAGGTGGACCCGGAGGGCCTGTCGGTTCTTGTCCTCGGCGCCGGCGGGGCCGCCAAGGCGGTTGCCTGTGCGCTCCTTGAGGCTAAGGTGGCGCGATTGAAGATTCTTAACCGCACGCTGGAGAAGGCGAAGGCCCTGGCCGCTTCGCTCGCCACCCAAGACAGTGGCGTGCCGGTCGAGTCCGGGCCGCTCCGGGGGGAGACGCTCAGGGATACCGTCGCAGAGGCGGAGTTGATTGTCAATACCACCTCGTACGGGATGCACCCCAACTACGATGTGCCGTCCATTATTCCCGAGGATATGCTAAACAACCGGCATACCGTGTGCGACCTAATCTAATCTACAATCCGCAGAAGACGTCGCTTCTTGTGGCGGCGTGGGAGGCGGGGGCGAAGGTCATCCCCGGACTGCCGATGCTTGTCTACCAGGGCGCAGCTTCCTTTGAAATCTGGGCCAGCCGGCCCGCCCCGGTGGATGTTATGATGCGAGCGGCCCGGCAAGCGATGGACCAGCGCCGATAGCGCTCCCACACCCAACCGCGACCCGGTTTACTTCCTCTGGACTTTGTCCCCAAGTACTTCGCTCAGCTTGTCGCCGTCTTTGGCGGACATCCCTACGTGCAAGTGCTGCCGGAAACCCTCGGCGTATTCGAGCGGCGTGGGCGCCATCTGACCCATTTCGGCGCAGATTTCCCGCATCGCGATTAAGTAGGAGTCCTTCCCCTGGCTGACGTCCAGCCATTCCTTCTGAGTGACATGGCAGCGGAGCATCTGCTCCTTGACGTCGATTTTCTCGCTGACGTCCACGTATATCGAGGGCACTACCAGGTTCCGCATTCCGTCACGGTTGCCGTAGGGGTTGGCGTGGTACACGTATACATCCTGCATGGTCGGCTCGCGCGGCGGCTCGCTAATCCAGTTGCGCATCCCCCGACAGAAACAGGCGGTCACGGTCAGGCGGGCGGCGTTCTGGTGGTCCTCCATGTAGTCATTGGGCGAGTGCACCAGCACAATCTCCGGTTCAATCTCCCTTATCACGGCCGTGACGCGCCGGAGGACGCTCTCC
>JALGUK010000160.1 GCA_029820875.1 Candidatus Zipacnadia bacterium | reverse complement strand
ATTCCTTCGGAATATCGTCCAGGACCTGATTGACGGGACCTGGCGCGATGCGGACAGCATAAACTTCTGGATGCTCGACGGAGGCAGATGGTGCGAGTGCGACAAGTGCAAGGCGCTCGGGACTCCGACCGACCGGCTGCTTCTGCTGGTCCATGCCCTGCGCCAGGAGATTCTCAAGGCGCAGAAGGAGGGCCGCCTGCACCGCGATATTAAGATTTACTTCTGTGTTTACGCTGAGACCATCAATCCGCCGACCAGACCCCTGCCCGACGACTTCGACTACGAAAACTGCATCGCCACGTATTACCCGAAAACTGCATCGCCACGTATTACCCGATAGGCCGCTGCTACGTGCACACGCTTGACGACCCGACCTGCACCGAGTTCAACAGGGGGTACGATAGGCGGCTGGCCGGCTGGACCACCGACCCGGACCGCCTCTACAAGGGGCAGATGTTCATCGGCGAGTACTACAACGTGTCGGGGTTCAAGTGCCTGCCGATTAACTTCTCGCGGACGATGGCCCACGACATCCGCTACTACTACGACCACGGCGCAAGGCATCTTGACTACATGCACTGCACCACCCGCAAGTGGGGGACCAAGGCGCTGACCAACTGGGAGCTTGCCAAGCTCCTGTGGAACCCGCACCGGGACGAGCAGGCGCTGCTTGACGATGCGCTGTCCAATGTAAGGATGCTAAAGTACGACCTTGCGCGGCGCATTTCGCGGAATGAAGAGGACCTCTTCCCCAGAAAGCACATGAAGTACAAGGAAACACACCCGCAAACCGACGACGGCCCCGACTTCCTGCAGATGCTCGCCGCCGTCGAGGACGCAAGCGCAAGGCTTCGGGCCGCACTCACCCGCGAGATGCCGGACCGGCTCTCCAGGCGGCTGGCGGAGGACCTCTACCCGATTGAGTACGCCCGCGCCACGCTGCACTTCTACGACGAGGTCATCAACTGCATGTGGGCGCAGCGCAAGGGCGACGAGAAGATCGCCAGGAGGCGCTTCCAGCAGGCCGCCGTCTGGCAGAAGGCCCTGGAGGCGATGATCGAGCCGGTGTCGTACTCATCCTCACACGGCAGCGCGCGCAACGCCTTCGTTGCCAGCTACATCAGCGGCGCCTGGCACCGGCTGCTGGCGGAATTCGGCGAGGGTCTCGGCGGTGAGGTGGTGCTCCTCGGTCAAACAGGTCTGCTGAGAGTTGACGGTTCCAAGTTCGGTGGCGGCGGGGCGCTGCTGTACGGGCACAGGCTCAATATCGGTGAGATTCTCTCCGAACATGCCAACTACGTCTACGCAGCCAGCAACCACCCGTATGATGTGATGACCCTCCGCGTGAAAATCCCCCACCCGCCGAAAGGCCTCCGGCTGACCATCACCGGCACAATCGCCCCTCGCGGCCAGGAACCGGTGCCGATTGAGATTCTGTGGAACGAGACCCGGATTTTCGCCGGTCCGGCGCCGTTTCCGGCGGTCAAGCTGGGCGCGCACGAGTTCACGGTCCCGCAGGAGGCCCTCAAGGAAGGGGAAAACAGGCTGACAATCCGCTGCACGGTCCCGGAGGGGCCGACAGGCAACAGGCCGTGGTTCGGGGTGGACAGCGTGGAGATTAGGGCGTTGTGAGCGGACGGGCCGGATGGAGTTCCCGCCCTCACCGGCCCCTTCACGACCCCTCCTCCCCATACGCCGCCGCGATGGCGCTCCTGGGGTCGAACATCTCCTCGATGGGGCCGAGCTGTTTCTCGCCGTTGGCGAACCCCTTGAGCAGCTCGACCATGTACAGGAAGTTCCGCAGAGGAATATCGGGCGGCACACCATGGTCCACGGCGGGGATGTAGCCGCCGAATTCTCGCGCGGCGCGATAGCGTCTGACCACCTCGGCGCGTACCTGCTCTTTCGAGAAGCGCAGCTCGCGCTTGTCAATTCCTCCCTGGATGAACACACCCGGATGCCTTGCCAGGTACACCGCGGGGTCGTTGCTGGCCGCTATCTCCATCGGGACGACGCCATCTATTCCGGTTGGGAAGAACACGTCGAGGATCTCGCCGTTGTAACCGTCCGAGTCCATCGAAACGCACTCCACGCCGCGCTCCTTGAAGAACCGGTAGAGACGCTGATACCGGGGCAGCATGAACTCGCGCATCGAGGCCGGTGAGAGCATTGCCGCGGTCTTGTAGGCCATGTCCTCGCTGATGATAAGATGGTCCACCTTGATGTGGTCGAGCGGCTCTCTGAGCAGCTCCATTATGAACCATGTCCAGTACTCCATCATCTCGTGCACAAGGGCCGGCTGGTCATGTATCATCAGCGAGAGACCCTCGAAACCAGCCCAGTCCCGACAGGTCCAGTACAACCCGGGCACCCCGACACCAACCGGCACGTCGCCCTCGTTGAGCATTTCAACTCTATCGCGCCAGTAAACGTTGCTCTTGGCGACGCGGTACCCGTCGGGGCAGAGGCTGGGCTGCTCGACCTCATTCTCGGAGGGCCTAAGGCGTTCGGGAGTATGAGGGTCGAAGTGTTTCTTCATCTCCTCGAAATCGGCGGGCGTCTTGACGGGGAACTCCAGGTACCTTCGCGTGGCGAATCCTTCGGTCGGCTGGTGGATTGCGTCCATCCGCTTAACGCCCCAGTGGTCTATCCAGATGCGGATATTGCCGCGCTCCTCGAGCACGCGTTCCTCAAACGGCGGCAGCGGCCCGGTATAGACGCGCCCGATGCCGGCCCAGGGGTCCGCACCGACGAATTCGCCCCAATGCCGCACTTGCTCCTCGGAAAGCCCCTGCTTGCGCCACGCGGCGAAAGTCGAGGCGCGCGGGCCGCCGAAAACATAGGGCATGCGGTCCACGGGCTGGCGGCGCACAACGGCCCGGAATCGCTCGCGAGGCGTCATCTTCATCTCTCCAACGAACGCGCCGGTGGCGGCTCGACTCCTGCAGCTTCCGCCAGTTGCTCAAGTTGCTCCCAGAGCGTCCGCGGTATCGGGATGCCCTCCCTGCGCCGCTTCTCGGCGGTGCGTCGCTCCAGCTCGCCCGGAACAAGAATCTCATCCACTCCCTGCGCCCTGGGAGAAGCCTTAACATAGTCTATGAACCGGTCAACCTCGGCCAGGAACTCCTCGAGCGGCCGGAAGTGGGCGACGTCGAATGCCGCGAGGAATGCTCCGTTGCCGGGATGTATCGAAGGGTCCCTGGTGCAACCTGCTCCTGTGAGGGCGCCGGCGAGGATATCGGTTACCAAGCACAGACCGTACCCCTTGTGCCCCTGCGGGCCGCCGAGTGGAAGAAGCGCCCCCGGCGGGTCGGCGCCGAGGACATGAGGGTCGGTGGTCGGGTTCCCCTCTGCATCCATGAGCCAGCCCTCGGGCGTCTGCTCGCCGCGCAGGAGGCGGACGGACACCTGCCCGGCGGCGACCACGGCGGTCGAAATGTCCAGTATCAGCGGCGGATGGCTCCCGGCGGGTACGCCAAACGCGACGGGATTCGGCCCCAGTCTTGGCCCAATCCCGCCGAAGACGGCCATCAGCACCCCACCCCCGTGGTTGTTGACCGTCGCCATCCCAATCATTCCCGCCTGAGCAGCCATCTCCACATAATCGGCGAGCCGGCCCAGGTGATTGCTTCTGCGGCAGGTCACCACGCCCGCTCCCGAAGAGCGCGCCTTTTCGATGGCAATCTGCATCGCCTTGGTTCCGACAACCTGCCCAAACCCCCAGTTGCCGTCCAGAGCCGCCGTCGAGGGGGTCTCATTCAGGATGTCCAGCGGAGCGCCTGGAATCGCTTTGCCCTCGTCAACATAATTCAGGTACCGGGGCACTTGCAGGACACCGTGGGAGTCCGCGCCGGCAAGGTTGGACGCGACAAGGTGCCGCATGATGGTCTCCGCCTCATCCTGCGGTACCCCGTGCGCCTGGAAAAGCCGGCTGCCGAATTCGTGGAGAGCTTGGGCGTCAATTATGAGCATGGAGTTAGCCCCCTGTGATTTGCTGAGGACACGTCTATCACGCAATCACATTCTCGTGCCTGTTTCTCTTCCCGCAGGGAGACTCCTCCGCCGCCAGCTACACCGGATGACGCCCGTTCCCGCATATAAAGGAAATCGAGCATAAAATGGCGAACCACGAACACATTATGGACGATATTCGCCCCATCCTTGATGCCTGGCCTTACGAGCCGGGCAGCAACGTGCGCAAAATCGTGGGGATTGACGGTCAGGAGAAGCTCCAGATCCGGCTCCCACTGGGGATTCAGCAGTTCGAACTGGACGGCCGTCCCGACGGCACCCGCCCGGAGGGCAAGGAGTCCCTTCTGGACGTTTACATGGACCGGGCCGCGGCATCGGAACAAGCCGGGGAAGAATTCAGCCTCAGCAGCGAGGACTGCGCAGCGCTCGCGGCCGAGAGCGTGTCATATTATCAGCGGTACGTCGTGCTCTTTCAGATGGGCGACTACAAACGCACCGCCAGGGATACGGAACACAACATCAGGCTGTTCGGGTTCGTGCAGCAATATGGGACGGAGGAGGAGGACATCACCTCCCTCACACAATACTGGCCGTACCTGATACGCATGAACCGAATGGCTCTAATCATGGACGCGCTCAACGAGGAGCGGCACGACAAGGCAGCGGAGCTGGTGCGCGAGGCGATTGAGCTTATCGAGGAGCTTGCTCCAGTAGATACGCCGACATTCGTGTATGAGAAGCAGCGCTCGCTCGAACTGCTCTATGAGCTTAAGGATGAATTGGCCAAGCGGCATCCTCCGTCGGAAAGGGAACGCCTTCGCAAGGAACTCGAGGAAGCCATCCGCCTGGAAGACTATGAACGGGCAGCAAAGCTGCGGGATCGTTTGAAGGAGTTGTGACGGGCGGCGAGTTGTCCCTCAGGCACGTATGTTGATTCTCTTGGCGTGGGAGTCTCGCAGCGCTGAAGGAATGCTCTTCCGCCCGGAACACAAGCGGTCCGTCAACTCTTGAGAGCAATTCACCGGAGAACAGACTGACTATGGGAGAGAAAACGTGTCCGAAGTGCGGGGCGAAGGTCCAGCCGAGCGACCTCGTATGCCTGGAGTGCGGTGCGGATCTTATCGCCCTCAAGAACGAATCGAGCGAACCGAAGTTCAAAATCGAGGCCCCGAGCGGCACTCGTGAGGCGGATAAAGACGTCACGCCTGTCAGTGCAGCACATGGTGTGGCCGCCCCGGACGAAAAGTCCGAAAAGACGCGAATCCGCGTCTATGACCACCATTATGCCGACCAGCTCCGCTCCGAGCGGATTACCGCTGCGGTAACGTCCGTAATCGCCCTGGCGGCCACGGTCGGAATCGCCTATTACGCTCTTGAGCACATGAAGCAAAGCGGAGGCCTGGCAGCCCTCAAGCAGTCAACTCCGGCGGAGATTCTACGACTGGCCTACTCCGCGTTCACGGGACAAAGCCTCATGTCCCTGTGGCTTGTCGTCCTGGCGCTGGCCGCCGCACTGTTCCTGATAGGCCAGACCATGCGCACAATCATAACCCACCAGTCCATCGCCGCCGTCGCCATGGGGCAGAAACCGCTGCCGGTCGGCATCCACCCCGCAACTCAGCTTGGCCTGATTCTTCTTGCTTTTCTGGTTCCCGTGCTGGGGCTGATTATCGGCATCCTGATGAAGTTGTCAAGTGACGATGACACGCGGGCCATCGGCGGGACCGTGATACTGGTAAGCTTCATCTCGCTCGCAGCCGTCGGTGTCAGCTTCCTGTGGGACATGGCCGGCAGTGCGCTGCAGAACGTCAAGCCCGAGGCCATAAAGCCAAGCGGATAACATGCAAAATGCCCGGTGGAGCCGCCATGCAGACAGCTCGCGGTGCCCAAGGGGGAATACGATGAAGCGTCAAGTGCTGGGCGGAGCAATTGCCGTCGCTGTTCTGACACTTGCAGCAATGCAATGTTTGTTCGCGGAGGGACTAACCGTGGAAAAAGTGGAGTACGCCGGCTGGCCAAACTGTTATCGAGCCGCAAACGGGACAATAGACCTGATTGTCACATCCGACGTGGGTCCGCGTATCATCCGCATAGGCTTCGTCGGAGAGCAAAATGAATTCAAGGAATATGCGGACCAGGTGGGTACGGTGGGAGGGGACGAGTGGAAGCTATACGGCGGACATCGCCTGTGGCACTCACCCGAGGCCATGCCGCGCACCTACTGGCCGGACAACACCTCTGTCACCGTACAGGAGACGCCGACCGGCCTGTGCACACGCCAGCCCACCGAGCCTACAACGGGAATCACCAAGGAGATGGACATCGAGCTGTCCGCAAACGCCGCACATGTCCGCGTCACTCACCGGCTGCGCAACGACGGGCCGTGGCCGATTGACATCGCGGCCTGGGCGCTTTCGGTTATGGCACAAGGGGGTATGGCCATCATNNNNCTGCTGCCGAACCGCGTGGTGGTATTGTGGCCTTACACCGATATGTCCGACCCACGCGTGCGCTGGGGCAAGAAATACATCACTCTTACCCAGGACCCGAACGCGGCCACGAAGTTCAAACTTGGAATCTCGGCCAACGACGGTTGGGCTGCGCACTACAACCGTGGCCATCTGTTAATCAAGCGCTTCACGTACATCGAAGGCGCCCAATATCCCGACTACGGCTGCTCGGTGGAGACTTTCACCAACGCAGATATGCTCGAGTTGGAGACACTCGGCCCAGAGACACACCTCGAACCCGGCCAGCAGCTTGAGCACGTGGAGGACTGGTACCTTTTCCGAGACGTTGACATAGAAAACACCGACGAGTCTATTGACAAAGTCCTGCCGGCGTTGCTGCAAGAGGCGGGAGCCTAAGTCGGCCGGGCGGCACCTCCACCGTCAACGGGAGGGGCCGCGGCGCGAGGCCCCCGACCCACGGCTTGTTGTCATT
>JALGUK010000159.1 GCA_029820875.1 Candidatus Zipacnadia bacterium | reverse complement strand
GGCGAGCAAGTCGCCGCACGCGAGCACCTGCTGCGTGTAGCACCTGGCTCCATCACCCGGTTACGCTCTTATATTGATGGGCATGGCCGCCTGATTCGCAACGGCAAGCCCTTCTTCCCGCTGGGGCTTTACGCCGGAGGCGGCCCCAAGAGTGAAGGTCCGTTCAAGGACGCCGACATCATCGCCGACAGCCCGTTCAACTGTATTATGAACTATGGGGTCAACTACGGCTCCCTGGAGCAGATTCGAGCCTACCTTGACTACCTGCACGAAAAAGGGCTTTACATCATTTACTCTCTGAAGGACATGTACGCCCATTCCCACTACGAGCTGCTCTCTGTTGGTCCGTTCAAGGGGGAGGAAGCGGTTGTAAAAGGCATCGTCAAGGAATTCCGGGACCACCCGGCGATTCTCGCTTGGTATCTAAACGATGAGCTTCCCCTTGAATTCCTCCCGCAACTGGAGCAGCACCAGCAGTGGGTCAGTGAGCTTGACCCGAATCATCCCACCTGGGTCGTGCTGTACCAGGTGGATGACCTCGAGCATTATCTGGACACGACGGACGTGATGGGTGTTGATCCTTACCCGGTCGCGAGGGCGCCGATAGACCAAGTGGCGAAGTGGACGGACCGTGCACGCGAGGCAGTCGGGCCTAACCGCGGGGTTTGGGTGGTTCCGCAGATTTTCCCGTGGCGCAACTACCACAAGGAAGAAAAGAAGAGGGGCCGAGCGCCGACCTACGTTGAAAAGTGTAATATGGCATGGCAGGCGATTATCCACGGCGCCAATGGCCTTGTCTTTTATTCCTTTTATGACCTCAAGCGCGGCGGCGACTTCGACAACGAATGGGAGCAGGTCAAGCGCATGGCTACGCAGATAAAACGACTGTCTCCGGTTATTCTCTCGGTGGAGAAGGCGCCCGATGTCTCCTCAGGCAACGAGGCCATCCACTGCCTCGCGAAGAGTTACGGGGGCAAGCTCTACGTGTTCGCGGTCAACGTGTCGAATCGTCCGCAGCTCGGCAAGTTCACTGTTGGGGCGAAGCTGGCGTCGGTCCGGCCGATGTTCGAGGACCGCGACCCGCTCGAGCCGTCCCGGGGCGGCTTTCGCGACATCTTCGATAACTTGCAAGTGCACCTGTACGAGGTCAGGCTGCGCAAGGCCGACGCGCCGTGAACTGGGTCCGTGACAATGAAGTCCGCTACGGCAGATAGTTGTACATCGGCCGATGGGTGATACACCCGAGGATATTCCAGAAGCTGCCCGCGAGAAACTCGCCGAGAATCAGCCCCATGAAGAACCTGCTTGCTGGGCGGTAGGATTTCATGCCCCCGTAATGCAGCAGCACTGTCTTGATAAGCCACGCGACTAAGATAGACAGCCAAAAGAGGTTGATGGACCAACTGCCGGAGACGGCGAACCCCGCCGGATGGAAGGGCCACCAGGAAAACCGTAGTCGAGCGGCCATCAGAAGGAATGTGAAAAGCAGGCCCATCGTCATCGCTCCGACCGCGGGCCAATCCGTCTGGCGCGGGCTTGTAAGCCAGCTCTGGAGCCGGTTGAAGGCCTCGTAGCCCTTGCCAGTTGCAGCGCCGCAACTGCCATGTAGATAAAACAGATGTAGAATCGCCCAGAAGGCGAAAATCGTGCCGAGCGGGATTGCAATCGCCATCGCGCCGAACCACTTGGAGTAGCGCTGGTCGGTTTGTTCCGCAAGCTTGAAGCCCTCGAGCTGATTGGGCATCGGGTGGCTGCGCTGCGCGCGATTTTGGAAGAACATGAATGTCAACATAATCAGATTGCGCTTCCCGATGCTTGCGGTGCCGAATATGCGCGGGAGCATCCGATCCGGTCCGGCGAAGTGCAGGTCATGCACGGGTGTCCCCAGCTCCGCGCGCACCCGCGTAATGCCTATCGCAATCAAAAGATATGCGGCCAGGTAGGTCGCGGCCAGCCACACTGATGCCCCGGCGGCGTTCAAGAAAAGCACAAGGCCGACAAAGCAAGCCAGTCCCAGGTACAGCGCCCACCGGTACGGCAGCGGCTCTTTCGCGTCCTCCAGGCGGACATCATGCCGCCAGATGCTCCGAAGCGCCCGCCACAGGTGCTTGCGCCCTATCCACAGGCACGCAACCGAGAGGGCGATGTATGCGCCGAACTCCTGCTCCTCGATGAACGGGAAGTCGGGGACCGTCCGCCACCCGGACATCTCTCCGATGACCCGCTCGATTTTCCAAAACAGGTAGAAGAACCAGCAGGAGAATGCCAGGTCCAATGGAATCAGAAATCCCAGGCCCACCGCAAACGGATATATCACGACCGGCGTCCAGCCGATGGCGTTCCACGGGCGGTTCAGCAGATACTGCTGGAGGTCCAACCGGGTTCCGCCCAGCCCGGGGACGATAGGATACAAAAAGTGCAGCCCGTTCATAATGTCGTAGGCGGCCGCGAGCAGGAACCCACCCCACATCCATGGCGAGCGCATGAACCCCGTCCGTGGCGAGGTCATCTCGACCGGCAATTCGATGATGGGAAAACTCAGCTTCGCCTCCTCGGTCCAATTGCGCCGGATGAGCGAGTTAATGGACAGCATCGCAATGCCCTGTATGACGATGAACGCCGACCAGGCGGCCACCGGCACGAGCCAGGGGTGCAGATTCGAGGGCAGATACAACGAGGAGTCACCGTCGTAGTAGTGTTTCAGCGCGGTCTTGTCAGATACCGTCAGCCAGGATGGGAGCCTGCCTAAGAACAGGTCCTCCCAGCCGTTCTCGGGAGTGGCGTGCCACGTGGCGTGGCCGATAAGGGGAGTCAGGGTTTGGATTTGGTCGAGTCCGGCCAGCGCCGAAGCGATGGCGAGCATCGCATAGACGACAAGTAACTCACCATGTGAGAGCGCCCACTGCGGCCTGAGGCGCCTTATGCCTGTGTTGAGAACGGTCAGGACAAAAAGCGTCAGGACGACGTTGAAGTACAGTGAAGTGGTGGTCGGGCGCGCCTCCCCCCACACGTAGCCGCTCATAATCCAGTAGCAGTTGGGGGGAATCAACAGGCACGCTATCAATACCGAGCGCCATGTAACTGCCGGGCGGGTGTCTCTTGGCCATTCCAACTCGAAGCATCACCGATAGAGTGTTATTCGGGAACGGTGGCGGCACCGGAATCCTTGATGCACCGAATCGCTACTCTTGCTCTGCGATTTTCAGCTTGGTTACCGTAAGATTCCGGTCCTCAGGCGGGTCATAGAAATCATTGGTGAAGGCGATGCGGATTGTGTGCCGTCCTGCGCTCACATCCGCGACGAAGGTCAGCGCCTCCGGGCCGGGACCGGCCATCTGCCGCTCGCCAAGGGAACGGCCGTCAATCGAAAGCTCAATCGCCGGATATTCCCCCTTCGCCCCCGTCCCGGTAGCCAGAACGCGGAACCTGTATCGCCCCGTCTTTTCGAACTCGGCGTCCGTCTCGATGTAACCGTTTGACGCAAGATGCGCCGCTGAACCGCGTACCGAGAAGTTCGGCATGTCAGGGGCCGGCCGCATGTCCGCACCGGGAATTTCAAGGCCTGGGCGAGCCAGCGACTGCGCGCCGAGATTTGCAAGCAGCGTGCACAGGTAGCGCATCGCCTTCGCCCTGTTGCGCTCCTCCTTGTGCCAGTTGACCTGGTCTATTACGATGGTTCCCTCACCGTGCTTTATCTTCACAAGCGCCTCCGGCGAAGTCAGCGCCACCATTTGAATTTCACTGTTGTCAGGCGCGTAGAGGAGGTCGCCCAGAACGAGGTTGCGGTCTTCGTCCGGCGGATTCCAGGCGTCGTTGATGAAGGAGAGCGCAACTTCGTGTCGGCCGGCGCTGACATCGGCGCCGAGCGTGTAAATCCGCCAGTCCTCGCTCACCAGGCCGATTTCCCCCGCTGATTGGTCGTCAATCGAAAGCCGTACAATCGGGTACTCCCCGTAGCAGGGCGTGCCCTTGGCCCGGATGCCGAACACCCATCGGCCCGACCTGTCGAACTCAATCTCACCGACGACGGAACCGTTGGTGGACATGCTGACCGTCCCGTCCTCCTCCACGTCGTAAGACTTGAGGTTACGCGGTTGCATCGTTGCGACACGCAGCGTCCCGGCGTTGGCGGTGTCCAAGGGAGGCGCGAAGATGAAATCGGCGACGTCGAACGACAGCGGGGTCGGGGTCCAGCCTTCCCCGCGATGGACACCGAGCCAGTAAAGCGCCTCGTTGGTCATGCCGTAGGTCACAGGGTCTTGACCTGCAAGGCGGAGGGGAGCCGTCCGCGCCGCCTGCAAGCCGACTCCGGCGGGCAGAAGCTCCTCGATCGCCTGGAGCGACTCCGGTGTCAACGCGTGCAGCAGGAGCGTCCCTCCGCGCGAGACGAACCCGTCAAGCTCATCAACGTGCTGCTTAAGCAAGTCCGCATCGCCGGATGCGATGACGAGCGCGGCATCGGCGAGGTCAGGAGCGTCCGTGGTGGCGATTCCGAGTGCGTCGAGGGTTCGGGCAATCCGTTTATCCGATGACAACACCTTGGTCAGGCCCCTGGACATGACAGGCTGCGCTACGGAGTCAAGCAGGTTCTGCAGGATGATTCCGGCAATCGGCTCCGCGTTCAGCTTCTCGACGAGTGTGAGCTGGCTGAGCACGAAAAGCCCCTTTCCCCA
>JALGUK010000158.1 GCA_029820875.1 Candidatus Zipacnadia bacterium | reverse complement strand
TTACGGCGACCGCATCACCGAGGAGAAGCTCCGCCAGGTGGCCGCCGCCGAGGTGGCCCTGCACGAAATGGGCTTTCGCCAGTGCCGGGTCCGCCATCATGGCCGGATTGCGCGTATCGAGGTGCCTTCGCAAGACATCACAAAACTCGCGGCGGAACCCCACCGGAGCGCAGTCGTCAGCAGACTCCGGGCAGCCGGTTTCACCTACTTGACCTTGAGGGCTATCGCTCCGGGAGCATGAATGAGGTGCTGGAAGGCGCTGAGGACACGGACGCCTGATAGCCCGTGGCATCCTCAGGCTATGCTGGTATCTGTTCCCTTTTACCGCCCCTCGGTGCTTCCCCACATTTTTTGAGCCGACCTTGACATACCCGTTGAATTCGGTTACAGATAATCTGTAAATGTTGGGCGACCCCACATGTGGCCGCCCGACAAATGCACTCCGCAAGGATTTCAGTACCCAGAAGGTGCTCTTTGCAGGGGATGATTGCATCCCCTGCGAGTTGTGCGTTCCCACCTGCCCCCCGCGGGCGATGGAGGTCACGTTCTGACAGCCCGGTCGGCACCCTAAGAACCGGTGCAAGCAGGAGTGTTGGGAGGGGGTCTCGAAGCTATTTGGCGAGACCCCCACATCATTTGCCGGGAGGGTGGAGAATGCTAATAAGGACACTGGCAGTCGGCATGGCCGTATGTATCGCCCTGGCGGTAAGCGCCCAGCAACAGGGGGTTTTGTTCTCGGAGGACTTCGAGGAGAACACTACGCGGTTCTTCACGTTGGACCGCCAGGCCGAACTGGAGATTACGCAGGAAGGTTTCACCACGCACAGAGGCGCGGGTGGCTGGAGATAAAATATATGCAGCGCGCGGCGGTCCCCGGGCCGTAGCAGCAGGAGCTGCCAGGCTCGATCGTGACGGTGCTGCGTGACGCATTGCCTGAGTTGAGAAGCATCTCATTCGCCATCTCATCAAAGCTCCCCACGGAGATCACCGTGGCAGTCATCGAAGGTCTGATTGGCGCGCGATACACCAAGCAGATATGGTGCCAGGGTGGCAAGTGGCAGGAGTTTACGCTCCCGCTTGACAGTTTTGTGCTGGACCGGACAGATACGACCACCACCCTATGGTTCGACGAGCTGGCGGGTGTGAAGGACTGAGCGGCGCTTTCTCGAACAAAACACATTCAGCCACGCTGAATTTGAGTGACAACGGAGGTTCAATTGTGGTTCGCATCGTTTGTCTCGTCTCGGCGATTCTCGTTCTGGCTTCGGGGACAGGCATCACAGCACCGGCAACATTACAACCCACAGGAGGGACGATTGTGATGAGCGCTTTCTCCGCTGCAGGGCAAGGCGATGGCTCATCCCAGACCGCTTCGCCCCGCGGGTACAGCATCCCGACTATTGACCTCGCCGGTGAAACGGACCGACAGGTTGTAATCGACAGAGAGCCTGGCCAGTACCTCGGCCATCCCACGACCGTCCTGCTCGAGGACAACAAGACGATGATAGTGGTCTATCCGAAGGGCCACGGGCAGGGCGCAATCGTGATGAAAAGGAGCACCGACGGCGGCCTGACCTGGAGCCAGCGGCTTTTTGTGCCCGACAACTGGGCGACCTCCAAGGAGGTGCCCACCATCTACCGGGTTGTGGACCCCGAAGGTGTCAAGCGACTCATCCTGTTTTCGGGACTGTATCCCATCCGGATGGCGCTCTCCGAGGACGACGGTATCACCTGGACTCCGCTTGCGCCCATCGGAGACTTCGGCGGAATCGTAGCGATGGCGTCACTGGTCCGGCTCAAGGATGGAAGGTACATGGCCTTCTTTCACGACGACGGGCGGTTCCTCCACGGAGGCGGGAAGGTCACTCACACGTGCATAGTCTACAAGACCGTCTCTGCCGACGGCGGCCTGACCTGGAGTAAGCCCCAGGTGGTGACCCAACATCCGGACGCGGACCTTTGCGAACCAGGCGCGATACGTTCCCCGGACGGCAAGCAACTGGCCCTGCTGCTTCGGGAAAACAGCCGCAAACACAATTCGTTCGTCGTCTTCAGCAACGATGAGGGCGAAACGTGGTCCGACCCCGTTGAGCTGCCTGGCGCGCTCACCGGCGACCGGCACGTGGGCCGGTATGCACCCGACGGACGCTTCGTGGTCGTCTTCCGCGACACCACCCATGAAAGCCCGACCAAGGGCGACTTCGTGGCATGGGTGGGCACCTACCAGGACATCGTCGAGGGCCGCGAGGGGCAGTACCGCGTCCGGCTCCTGGACAACAAGAAGGGCGCTGACTGCGGCTACCCGGGCCTGGAGCTTCTGCCCGACGGCACGTTCATCGCCACCACATACGGGCACTGGGTCGAGGGGGAACCGCCATTCATCGTCAGCGTCCGCTTCAAGCTCGAAGAGATTGATGCCAAAGCCAGCCGGTAGGCCGGCGCCTTGGCTTGTTTGAGGTGAAAGACGTGCGGATCGGCGAAAAATTCATGGAGATGACCAAGTTCGAGTATCTGGAAGCCTCGGGCCAGAGGGAGGGCCAGCCACCGCCGCCCTTGCAACTTCCGCATGATGAGGCAGGGCAGTTCGTAGACCTTCCTCCGCCACCGGGGTTGCAAAGCATTCCCGTGAACCTTCCCAAGCTGATTGCCAAACGCCAGAGCCTGCGTTCCTTCTCCGATGCGCCACTGTCGCTTACCGAACTTTCCTATCTTCTGTGGTGCACGCCCAGGGCGGTAAGTGGCAGGATATCACGCTTCCTCTCAGCGAGTTCATACACGAGCGCAACAGTCCACAGGACCCAGTTGGGAGTCTGACGCCCCCCAAAATCAAAGCCATAGCGATTGCCAATGCCAACAGCTTCACACGCGCGGCTGCGGGGGAATTGCGCATTGACTTGACAATTTGAAACCATCGTTCTATAATTAGAATGATAGTTCTCCTATCGCACCCAGTGTTTCAGTACGCCAAGTGGAGGGGAACATCCGCCACGCGAGAGCCTCTTGGGTGTGTCATCTCGTGTAACAAGTAATGTCGGAGGGAGAGAGCGCAATGGGCCTATTCATAATGAAGAGAAGTCAGCTCGCTTACCTAAAAAAGAAGACTGACTTCGCCAAGCTCAGGTTGCTTCTGCATAACCCTCTCGCGCGGATGGCGCTGTGGGGGGTGACACGAACAGATAAGGACGGCAGAATGAGGCTGCGGGAGCTGATGGACCGCTGGGCATCCGGCAGGAAGCCGCCTCCGTTGGACATTCAAGATCATGCCCTGCGGAGCGTGCTCGAGGTGATTCGGCGAGCCATCGGCATACCAGAGGAGAAAATGACTGAATGCCTATTGCACCCCAATATCAGGCGTACGATAGAGAATGCGGCGCTTACCTTAGACAAAGAGTCGTTGAGAATGCCCATTCGGTTCTATGCGCCTCTAATGGTTGTGTGGAACCTCACTTATGCCTGCAACTTGCGCTGCAAGCACTGCTATCAGAATGCGGGACCGCTTAGAAGAGGGGCAGCGCCTGCTGAACTTACGTTGGAGGAGAAGCTCAAAGCTATAGATGATATAGCAGACTCATATATACCAACCCTTTCCTTCTCCGGCGGTGAGCCGATGATGAGCCCCGACTTTTGGGCGGTGGCAGAGCACGCGCATCGGCGTGGCCTTTACATCTCTATAGCTACCAACGGCACTCTTATAGATGACGAAGCAGCGCGAAGGTTCGAGGAACTGGACTTCGCCTACATCGGCATTAGCTTGGATTCGCCATACCCAGAAGTGCATGACGAGTTCCGAGGTGTTAAAGGCGCCTGGGAGAGAACTGTTGAGGGCTTCAAGCGCGTCGCTGCCTCTAACGTGGCTGCCGTTCTTTCTTTCACCGCTACGGCGGACAACTACAAGTCACTCCCGGAGATGTTTGAGCTGGCCGAGCGTCTCGGCGCGTCCAAGACAATCGTCTACAATCTCGTCCCCGTCGGCCGCGCAGACATTCAGCGTGATCTTACCCCGGAACAGCGTGAGGAAGTCTTGAAGATGATGTATGACTACTCTGTGGCTGGGGAGTCCATTTGCACGACAGCGCCTCAGTTGGGACGCATGGCCAGAGAGAAGGGGAGGCCAGACCTTGTGCCTTTGGCTCACCTTGGCACGGGCCGAGCCCACAAGGACTTGCAAATACTGGCGGAACTCATCGGCGGCTGTGGCGTTGGCCGAGCTTATTGTGCTCTTCAGCCCGATGGACGCGTGACTCCTTGTGTGTACATGCCAGACGTTACCGTTGGAAATGTGAAGGAGAAGAGCATACTGGACATCTGGCGCACCTCGCCGCTACTCAAGAGCCTCGCTGATCGCTCGGATCTTAAGGGCAACTGCGCGGTGTGTGAGTCGAAGGAGGTTTGTGGCGGCTGTCGCGCCCGCGCCTATGCATACTTTGGTGACTTCAAGGCGCCAGACCCGGGCTGTATCCGGAATGCAGCCTATCTCCCGCAGCAGCCGGAGGATGTTCTTGCGGCGGGGGGTTAGTATTCCAACAACGGTCTGCCACTGTCTGTCATCCTCACTGGGTGCAGGACGAGATTCTTCGGCGCTTTGCGCCTCAGAATGACAAGGAGATTCGTTATCGCTCCAGTTGCGCCGCGCCTCTCATTACGCTGTCATTCTGAGCACCCGAAAGGGTGCGAAGAATCTCGCCGTTCTCATGTCGCCGCACGGTTGCGCCGCGCCTCTCATTGCGCTGTCATTCTGAGCACCCGAAAGGGTGCGAAGAATCTCGCCGTTCTCATGTCGAGGCGCGTCCAACACCGAGATTCTTCGGCGCTTTGCGCATCACAATGACAAGGAGGTTCGTTATCGCTCCAGTTGCGCCGCGCCTCTCATTATGCTGTCATTCTGAGCAGCCGAAGGGTGCGAAGAATCTCGCCGTTCTCATATCGAGGCGCGTCCAACACCGAGATTCTTCGGCGCTTTGCGCCTCAGAATGACAAGGAGATTCGTTATCGCTCCAGTTGCGCTACGGCTCTTATTATGCTGTCATTCTGAGCAGCCGAAGGGTGCGAAGAATCTCGCCGTTCTCATGTCGAGGCGCGTCTGACACCGAGATTCTTCGGCGCTTTGCAGAATGACAAGGAGATTCGTTATCGCTCCAGTTGCGCTACGGCTCTCACTACGCTGTCACTCTGAGCAGCCGAAGGGTGCGAAGAATCTCGCCGTTCTCATGTCGAGGCGCGTCCAACATCGAGATTCTTCGGCGCTTTGCGCCTCAGAATGACAAGGAGGTTCGTCATCGTTCCATCTGAGCAGCCGAAGGGTGCGAAGAATCTCGCCGTTCTCATGTCGAGGCGCGTCTGACACCGAGATTCTTCGGCGCTTTGCGCCTCAGAATGACAAGAGTCTTTGTGGTGCCACCTCTTAGCACTATCAACAAGAACATACCTGTAACATAATGTTTACAACCGCAGGGGAATCATCACGAGCGTGTGGGATGTTAGGTACGTAATGTGCAAGGTTCTTATTCGATATAGACTGCAATGCGAAGAGGTGATGTAATGGTTGCGGCTCTGATGGCATTTATATTAGCCATCAACCCCAGCTTCCACGTGGCAGATGAGGCCGCCACTCACCTGGCAATCATCGAGTCCAAGGGCGGACCGCCAGCGGCACTGATGGCAGCGATGATCGCCATGGAGTCCAACTGGGACCCAAAACTCAAGGGGCGCAAGGGGGAGGTGGGATTGTGCCAGATCCACCCCTCCCACAATCCTCCTGACGGCTGGACCGCGCAGATAGACTGGGCAGCCGCACGCCTGAAGACCTATTACAAGCGCTCGGGTTCCTGGGAGACAGCGCTGGCGGCTTACAACGGGGGCTGGCCTGGCCGAAACAGAAGCCGATGCAAGAAGTACGCCAAGAAAGTGCTGGCAACTGCGAAGAAGATTAAGGCGAAAACCGACTGAAATGCACTGCCGGAAACAGCCATTTGACCGCAGCTTGTAGGAGATTAGCCTCAGCCGGCGATGGCGTTACATCCGCGTCACCAGGCCCCACCCCGACAGCCATCCCCACTGCCACGAAACGACCTTCGCCATACCGGCCTGCGGCGACAAGCGGCTGACCATCCCGCGTCGTCGCCCACACAACGGCGTTCGGCCCGAGAGTCAATGTCACGCGGTCGTAGAAGGTGTGCTCGTAGAGCTTCTTCGGGTCGAGCACGCTTCCGGGGATGTTAGGTGCGACCCTCCAGGACTTTCCATTCACAAGTGCCTTTCCCCGTGCCACTTCAGGAAGAATCGGCTTGTTATTGCGCCATCCGACCGCGTCATGGGTGACCAATAGGCCGCCTCCGCGATGGACCCATTCGCGCAAGCCGTCGATGGCGGAGGGACTGAGGATATTGTCCGGCTTCGGTTGCGGGACAACTACAACCTCGCACGGGGCGAGCATTTCGGCCGTCATTCGATACAGCGGGCGGACATTTAGACCTGTATCGGCCTTGAGGGCCTCAAGAATCGGCTGCGAGCCGTAACCGCCTATGTACACTCCCACCTTGATACCCGGGCCAGCAAAGACCGGCGGGAGGTTCTTCTGCATAAGTTCAGCCGCTTCCTGCTTGCTTAACACATGGAAGATACGGCCCTGGCGGAGGAAGTAGGTCTCCCCCTCATCCGTCAGCAGCTTCCCCTCGACAGCGAGGCGGTAATCTCCCGGCTCC
>JALGUK010000157.1 GCA_029820875.1 Candidatus Zipacnadia bacterium | reverse complement strand
CATTGCAACGGCGGCGACATCCTGTGTCTCCTCTGTTTGCACGCTCACTCTCACCGTCCCGGTCAACGCGCCCTCGGAGGTGCTTCCTTGGATGACCACGCGAATCCCATCCGCCCCGGCACCGCTCAGTTCCGTAGCGCTCCAGGGTCGCACCGGCTTGAGAAGTCGGCGATACGCCCGGAGCATGGCGGGGTCGTCGGTGAAAGAATAATCGTTGTGAGCAAGACCTCGCCGTGCTGCGTCCACGCAGAAGTAGTAAATCATCTTGACGCGCGGGAACTCTCTGGGAAGAGCTTCATACAGCCGCGTCATGTAACGCACGCCGAACTGCGTCGCATTGAGCTTAGTGGCGGCGCAGAAGTGAGTGGCACCGTATTCGGAAATTTGGATCGGCTTACGGGAGGCATACAGGTCATACACAAAGCGCAACAATTTGCAGGGGTCCTCGCCCCCAGGCTCATTCGGGTTAGCATTGTGATGTACGACGCTGTAGATGTTCACCCCGACCCAATCCACATAGGCGTCGCCGGGATAGTAAACGGGTATCGTCGCCTGGGGAGTCGCAAATGGAGCCCAAACCATCGCCACGTTCGGCGCCTCCTGCGCCATCACATCATGAACAAGCCGGAACTTGGCGATGTACAGCGGGGGATTCCCGCTGTAGGCCATCCATGTTCCGTTCATCTCCGAAGCGTAGCGGAGAAAAACTGGGCAGGCGGCTGCCCGGGCGGCCCGCGCCCATTGGCGCAAATATGTATTCCCATGCGATTTGCGGCACCGCCCCAGCCGCCTTGACCTTTTCCACCCACTCAGTGGGAAAAGGCCGTCCATAACCGACATACTTAAAGTAGCTCGCGTGCTTTTTGCCGGTCAGCGCCTCAAATGCAGCGATGTCGCCGTTGGTGACGGGGTCCTGCTCGATGTAGGCGCCCAGGTAACAGCCCTCGGGAGGCTCGAATTTCTCAAGCGCAACTCCCGACGGGGCGGCGAAGCAGCTAACCGCAAGCAATAGACAGAGGTGAATGACGTGCTGCGAGGGTTGCATCCCCGCATCACCCTAACGAGACATCGCAGGAATATTCGAATGCGGCTATTGTAACGGTGCGTGGGCCGAGTGTCAATCAGGGCCGTTGGACGGCCGCATCGGACGTTCAGATAAGTGATTTCCCCGCCGTGCCAAAATGGAAAAGCTTGTTCAGGGGGTCGGCAGGTAGGAAATGCCCAGGAGGTTGTGAAGCTCGGACCGGGTGGAAGCATTTTCGCGGAACAGGCCGAACACCGCGCTTGTGACGGCTCGCGAGTTTTGCTTCTCGATACCGCGCGCGGTCATGCACAGGTGAATCGCCTCGATGATGACAGCCACCCCTCTCGGCTTGAGGGCCTCGTTGAGCGTTTGCGCAATCTGTGTCGTCATCCTTTCCTGCACCTGGAGCCGTTGGGCATAGGCGTCCACAATCCGTGGAATCTTGCTCAGTCCTATGATTCTTCCGTCAGGGATGTAAGCCACGTGGCACCGGCCGAAAAACGGCAGGAGATGGTGCTCACAGAGGCTGTAAAACTCGATGTCCTTGACGATGACCATCTCATCGTAGTCTTCCTCAAAGATAGCCCCGTCCACCAAGGCATCCACGTCCACGCGGTATCCCTGGGTCAGGTCGCGCAGCGCCTGAGCGGCTCGTTGGGGTGTTTTGAGCAGGCCCTCGCGCGTGGGATCCTCCCCTATCTGGACCAGTAAAGACTTGTAGAGGTCCTCCAGGGTCATATCTGCCAGCTTGTCAGCCAATAAACTCACCTTCTCCAAGAGGGTGTGCAGCGATTGTTCTACATCGGTGCAAACATGCAGCCATCCACGAACAGGTCGAAGAATTCGGGGTCCTGTTCCAGTTCAACATGCTGGACCTTCTTGACGACTTCCTCCAATAGCGCACGCCGCCTCCTTGACAGAAGCACCTCCCGTGCGCCGTCAATGGCAGCGTTCCCGATCTTAGCAATCCTCTCGTCCGGAATACCCGGGAGCAGACCAATGGCCCGGGCGCTGCCTGCGTTAATGTAGTTGGCAAAGCCACCGGCAAGGTAAAAAACGTGAATGTCCTGGGCTTGTACGCCGAATTGTTTCATGAGGATTTTCTGGCCGGCGAAAGTGGCCGCCTTGGCCTGTGACAGTTGGTTGATGTCCTCCTCAGAGAAGGTCACGCGCGGCTCCGATGTGACAACGTACTCAGACGCATGGTCCGTAAAGCGCCCCAGCGCGTTGATACGGCCGGTCCGAAGCAGCTCGGCAAGAAGGTCTATCAGCCCAGAGCCGCAAATGCCCTGCGGTGCGATACCGCCGATTGTTCGATACTCGGTCCGGCCGTCGAGAATCTTCACACTCTCGATGGCCCCCTCAACACCTGGCATCCCATACTTGATTTTTTGGCCTTCAAACGCCGGTCCGGCGGCACACGAGGCCGCCAGTATCCGGCCCCCGCCGGCGATAAGCACCTCGGAGTTGGTGCCGATGTCTATAAGCATCCCCGGTTGCTCTTGCTCGTAAAGGCGCGATGCAAGCAGGGCCGCCGCTGCATCTGCACCCACATGGCAGCCGAGCAGCGGCAGTCCGTAGACCACGGCATTTCTGTTGAGCTTAAGGCCCAGTGCGGCGGCCTTCGTGGTCACAGACGTCGAGGGGCGTTCTCCCGCCTCCATCTCATGCTGCGTGAGGGATTTAAAAGGCTTCACACCGATGCTGGTTACATCTATGCCGAGGCAGATGTCCCGCATTGTCGGATTGCCCACCACGACAACCTCGAAGATGTCATTGCGGTCGCAAGGCATTTGTGCGATTTCATTGTTCATATAAGAGATAAGCACATGCTGCAATTCACCATGTGTAGCCTCATCTGAATCATAGTGAATGCGGTGAATGACATCGCTGCCGGCAAAGACCTGTGGGTTTTCGAAAGCGGCGGTGTAGAGTGTTTCACCCGTTTCAAGGTCCAACAAGTCGAGAACAACCGTGGTTGTTCCAATGTCGGCCGCGATGCCATAGATGCGGCCGTTATAGGGTCCTAATTCCTGGTCTCCCCAGAAAACAGCATCGTCGCGGCGGACGGTCATCGGCTCCAGTTCGAGATGCTGCCCGCGCTCGTCACCGTGGGTCATAATTTGCCGTTGCCGCTTGAGGGTCACAACCTCGATGTCCCGGTCATCCCGCGCAACCCGCGCCTGGCAGGCCAGACGGTATTCGCCGGTGAGGAAGCTCTCCTCCGGCGTGCGCGGTGCGAGAGCATCCTGACCCTCACGAACATGAACGATACATTCCCTGCACACCCCCTCGCGTGGGCACGAACTCGGGATGCGTACGTCGACCGCATCCGCATGTTCAAAGAGCGTCCTACCCACACTCAAGGGCGTTTCTTTACCATCAATGATGATCTTCGCCATTTGCCATCCTTCTTGCAAGCCAGCATCCCCGTGATTCAGTCAAGACTGCTGACGGTGATTCCACGCCCAAGGGCCAAATCCTGCATCCAGTTCCTGTGGTGCGCTCCTGTTGGCTAATACACCGGCCGCCCTGCGGAGGTTCCCGCGGAGAAGGATTTTCGGGGTGGTGGTGGAATGGTACAAAGCACTATCGAATTGTCAAAACTTAATTGAACGGTTTACCCTCGGCGCCGGTTCGGTGATTTTTGCGCTGCCAGGAGGTCCGGCGTCCCGTTCCGAAAGGAGCTTATATCATTATGGGTATTATCAACCTTGAAACCGGGGAGGAAAGGCGCCTCGACGTTGATGAACTCAAAGAGATGTCCAAGACCTTACGGGCCAGCGCGGTGATGGCAATCCACGCGGGCGAGTCAGGTCACCCGGGTGGCTCCTTATCCATTACCGACGTGGCATGTACCCTGTATTTCAACGTCGCTCGTCATGCTCCTAAGAATCCCGACTGGCCCGACAGGGATCGCATAATCTGGTCTGCCGGCCACAAGGCCCCTGCGCTGTACGCATGCCTTGCCCATTCGGGTTATTATCCGGTCAAGGACATCATGACCTTCCGCCGCTTCGGCAGCGTGTTCCAGGGACATCCCCATTGTCTGAAGACAAATGGTGTCGAAGTGTCCAGCGGGTCGCTTGGGCAAGGGCTGGGTGTTGCAGTCGGCTGCGCAAAGGCGGCGCAAATCAATGGCGCGGACTACCGCGTCTACTGCATTATGGGCGACGGCGAGCAGCAGGAGGGGAGCATCTGGGAATCCGCGATGGCGGCAGGCAATTTCGGCCTGGACAACCTCTGCGGTATCGTGGACAAGAACCGCCTGCAGATTGACGGACAGGTCAAAGAGGTTATGAATATCGCCCCCCTTGCGGACAAGTACCGCGCGTTCAACTGGCACGTTATCCAGGTGGACGGCCATGACCATGCCCAGCTTCTGGCCGCATTTGAGGAAGCAAAGAATACGAAGGGGAAGCCCACAGTAATCATCGCGGAGACGGTGAAGGGCAAGAGCGTCTCATTCATGGAGAATGAGGCCTCCTGGCATGGCGTGCCGACCAAAACGCGCGAGCAGATTGACCAGGCGCTTGCCGATATCGGCGCCCCTGGATTCGACAAGGAGGCCGTAGACGAATACATAAGGTACTCCAAGGAATTCGCGGAGCGAAACGCGGAGACCGCCGATGCTGCAATGCCGCACTTTGGCGACCGGGACTTCTGGTGGAATGCGGGCGAGACGATGAAGGTGGAAATGGACGCCACGCGCATGGGGTTCGGCCGTGCGATGGAGAAGGTCGGCGATGACGAGCGGGTAGTGACCCTCCACGCCGACATCTCCGCTTCCATCCGCATTACGCAATTCGAGGAGAATCATCCCGAACGCCTCAACCGGGTCATCAGCGTCGGCATCGCCGAACAGGACATGATGGAAATCGCAGCCGGGCTGGCCCTCTCCGGATTCATCCCCGTCACGGGCACTTACGGCGTCTTCGCCTCCGGACGCTGCTGGGACCAGCTCCGCACCACGGTTTGCTACTCCGGGCTGAACGTAAAAATCGCCGGCGCCCACGGAGGAATATCGGTCGGCCCCGACGGTGCGACCCACCAGGCCCTTGAGGAAATCAGCGTGGTCGGCGTCCTCCCCAACATGACACTCCTGGTGCCGTGCGACTCCGTGGAGACCGAGCGGGCGTCCATTGCCGGTATATTGGATGTGGTAGGCCCTACCTACATTCGTTTTGCTCGCGAGGCAACGCCGGTTGTGACCACCCCGGACACGCCGTTCGAGTTGGGGAAGGCCAACGTTATCCGCCTGCGGGACGAGAAAGCGAACTTCACAGACGCCTTCGAGACCACGCTCGCCGACCAGTACGAAGGCGAAGGGGAAGACGTCGCCCTGATAGCCTGCGGCCCGATGGTGCCCGAGGCGATGCGCGCCGCCTGGATACTCAAGGAGGTTTTCGACATCGAG
>JALGUK010000156.1 GCA_029820875.1 Candidatus Zipacnadia bacterium | reverse complement strand
TTTATCTCGCAAGGGGCGAGTACGAGCCGGCCCAGATAGTGGTCGTGCCAATCGAGAAGGACCTTACGCAAGTGCGTATCAGTGTCGGCGATCTGGTCGGCAAGAGCGGCACGATTCCCTCATCCGAGGTGACCGTAAACGTCGTCAGCTATGTCCACGTCACTTCACCATCCGGCCACAGTGTGCTCGGGGCTGGATGGTGCCCGGATCCACTGCTTGACAACGGCCCTATCGACATCCCTCGAGCGGGATTCCGCCCGTTCTGGATTACCGTCCACGCACCGCGCAGCGCCGCCGCAGGGGACTACGTGGGCAAGGTGACCGTCTCGCCGCGGAACGCTCCCTCCACGGTGCTTCCGCTGCGCGTTCATGTCTGGGACTTCGACATGCCGCCGAGAACCCACCTGCGCAACTGGTTCCAGCTCAATACCGGCTATATCGCGCAGAAGTTCAACATACCCGCCTCGCCCGCCAATGTCCCTGGCTGGAGTTTCGGGAAGTGGGTGGGGGCAGACATGAAGGGACGGCAGAATTACTTTGGAAGCGGGGATTTCACAGGAAAAACCGACGATACGACCTCCCATAGCGGGAAACGCTCCCTCAGGGTGACCGCCGCGAACCTCGTGCAGGGCACACATGAGCATCCGAGAGCAGGGTATCACACCAGCGGCCCGCTGCAGTTGGAGCCGAACACAGAGTACGAGCTGACGGTCTGGTACCGCACTCAAGGAGTCACTACCGACGACGCTGTGGAGATTGCTGCCGGGGGTAAGTGGGGTCGCGAGGGGCCTGCAGATGACTGGACGCAGGTGACACGCCGCTTCAGGACCGGCCAAGACGGCGCGACTTACGTGTACCTGAGGCTTTTCGCCGAGGGGACCGTCTGGTTCGACGACGTCAGGCTTGTCCGAACCGGTGATTCCGAGAAGACAAACCTTGCGCCCAACGGCGACTTCGAGGCCGCTGACTATGAGGAAGGCCAACGTATCATCCGGGAATTTCGCCTCAATACTCTCCGACACCGCTGCAGCGACCTGAACGTCGCAAGGCCCGACATCACCGTGGACGAGGCGGGTAAAGTCCACATAGACTGGACGCGGTTCGACAGGGAGATTCAATTCTACGTAGACCATGGTCTGAGCGGCTTCAACGTCTCGTGGGCCAGGCTGCCCGGCGGGTGGGGTAAGGTCGAGAACGTGACCGACCGCCGGCGCCTGGAGCAGGCGAAGGACATCCTCCGCCAGACTCAGGAACACCTGCAGGACAAGGGGTGGCTCGACCTGGCTTACGTCTACACGATTGACGAACCCGGCCGCGATTACTTCCCCCAGGTCAAGAAGGCGTTCTCTATCGTCAAGGAGGCCGCGCCGAAACTGAAGACGCTGCTGACATTCGGCTACGGCGCAACCCGCCCCTGGAGACCCGGCGAAAAGGGCCTGCCGGCCTACGCTGACCTCGCCGGATACGTTGACATCTGGGTCCCGCACATTGACTGCTTCGACCCGGCCTTTCTCGACACGCGACGCAAGCTCGGCGAAGAGATCTGGGAGTATGTGTGCATCTCCGCACAGCGGCCGTATCCGAACATCTGGGGCATTGACTACCCGGGTATTGACCACAAGATGGTCTTCTGGCAGTGCTGGCGGTACGATATCGAGGGTTTCCTTTACTGGGCCGTTACCTACTGGAAGGAAGACCCGTGGACGAACCCGATGACCTACCCGGGTGGGAATGCCGACGGCTCTCTGCTGTATTATGATGCCGACGGCCCCGTGAACTCCATCCGCTGGGAGCTTGTCAGGGACGGAATCGAGGATTACGACATGATGGTCGAGCTTTCCCGCATGGCTGATCAACTTGAAAAGCGCGGCGGGCACGAGGCCCTCGTCGCCAGGGTGCGGAAGGCCCTCGACATTTCTGACGTGTGCGCATCCTTCACAGAGTACACGCAGGACCCGGCGAAGCTGGACCGGAGGAGGATGCAGATAGGAGAGATTGCGGAAACCGTGGCAAGAATGCTTAACCAGGGCTGATGGTTCTGTCGGCCTGCGAACACACGCAGGACCTGATGGGCGTAATGCCCTCCATAGCCGACAGAAGAAGGACAACTTCCGGTAAGCGTAGAAGCTTAAGTCAAATGTAAGAGTTGGACAAGGAGAAGTTATGATGCGGATGTCGTGGTCATGCGTCCTGGCCGCACTGGTGGTTATGCTAATCGTGGCGGAGTGGGGACCCGTATCGGCCCAGCCCGCCGTGGGCCGATGCCCCACTGTTGTGACCCCGCCCGTTTTGTACTACGTGCCGGCGACCGCTTCAGTTCAGCGGACTGCCCAGCCGACTGTGGTGGTAAGCGGCTACCAGCCCACGGTCATCATTGTGCCCCCGCAGACACGGCCAGCACCGCAACCCTTTGGTGCCCGTTATGATGAGAGCGGCCGCCTTGTGGCGATTTCAACACCGCAGTTCATCGGTACCCCGTCCCCCGGCTTTTTCAACTCGCGGTTCCGGTTCGACGAGAACGGCCGATTGCTGCAAATCTCCACCACACAGACGCTGGCGCCGCGCCCACCCTCGTTCAGACGGCCGCTCATACGCGGGAGGCCGTGCGGCGCATGCAGTTTCTTCGAATCATCCAGCTTCGGCGGAACCTTCTCCGGCGGGCCGAAACTGCGAATCTTCGGGAGGTAGGCGGGGAAGTGATAGGGCGACGGGCTGACCAACAACCCGGGCCCCCCGTCGAATATGGATGAGGCCGGTCCACTGCTGTCGCCATTGCAGCCACCGATTGCAATCGTGGTCGTGAATTCTTTAAGGAGGTACTCCATGCTGGCGTCGCCCTACTCTATCACAATCCGAAGCTTGCTGGTGATTATGCTGACAAGCGGAGCATTTGGAGCTTTCTATCAATCAGCCACCGCGGCGGACCGCACGATTCTACTGGTGGATGATCATGCGGTGCTGTACCGCCCCGGTACGAAGCGTGTGCTTCATCCGCTGACGCGCCACCCGGACAATCCCCTGATTGCACGCGACAAACCCTGGGAAGGGACCATCGCGTATTGCAGCGTCCACCGGGATGCGCGCACGGGCCATTACCAGATGTGGTACCAGGCCTGGCCCGGATGCTATCTGTGCTATGCCACGTCCGAGGACGGCATACACTGGGTCAAGCCGAAGATAGGGCTGGTGGATTACAAGGGAACGACGGACAACAACATCGTATTGAAGACGGGCTACGGCGCAGGTGTGCTCTTTGATCCTTACGACCCGGACCCCGAGCGCCGGTACAAGATTGCCTTCTGGGAACACAATGGCACATCCGTTGCGTTCTCGCCCGACGGTATCCACTGGACGAAGTACGAGAAAAACCCTGTGATCAAAGGTTCGCATGGGGACTACATTCAACCGCCGCTGGCCAACGATCCGCGCATTGAAACCGGTGAGGTCGGCGGACCGCCGCTGTCCACCTCCGACGTCATTGACCCGATTTGGGACCCGATTAAGGAGTGCTATGCCATCTACTCAAAGACATGGCTGGACGGGCCGGACGGAAGCATGCACTGGAAGCGAGCAGTTGTGCGCACGGAGAGCAAAGATTTCATCCACTGGACGAAACCGGTGCTGGTCCTCGCGCCTGATGAGCAGGATGACCCGGCCGGAGAGAGTGCGCTGGAGCGCAACGCGGGTGGTGGCGGCACCGGTCGAAAGCAGTTGCACAGCGGACCGGCCTTCGTTTACAACGGCATGTACTTCGCCCTGCTGCAGGTGCTCGACGCCGCGGTGACCGGTAACATGCCGATCGAGCTGGCACTCAGCCACGACGGGTATAACTGGCAACGGCCGTTTCGTGATACGATGTTCCTGCCTGCGCTGGAAGACAAGACCCAATTTGACGCAAGCCTGATTTGGTCTAACGCCACACCGGTTTTCCTGGACGATGAGTTCCGCTTCTATTACGGCGCCTACGGTCATCCCTGGAACTCGAACGATCCCGAACAGATATCAGGTATAGGACTAGCCACCATGCCGCGCGATCGCTTCGCCGGCGTGCGTCCGACCGAGCACATCGGCCAAATAACCCTCAAGGCAACTGACCTCTCCGACGTCGCGTCGTTGTTGGTCAATGCCGATGCGTCCCAAGGCACCGTGCGCGTCGAGGTGCTCAACGCTGACGGCTATCGAATGCCGGGTTTCACGAGGGACGAGGCAATACCGATTCATGGCGATAACCTTCGGCACCGCGTGGCCTGGAAGGAGTCGACACTGGAGGAGCTGCCGCCCGGACGATACAAGTTGCGGCTCCACCTCGAGGATGCCGAAGTGTTCGCGGTGACGCTGCTTAGTCGATGAGTCTACCCGCGGGCTTTGGGGAATGGTAGATGGCGCCAATGCCGGAGAGGCTCACTTCCTCGCGGGCTGCTGCCTGCTAAGTTGGGCCATCCCCGCGGCGGATTCAGCTTTTTCAGCGCTCCGGTTTCGGTGGGACCCTATTCGGCTGGTCATGCCTTCGGGGTCTCTCGGAGTGACAGCCTGCTGTGCCCGCATTACCTGAGCTCGTCGACATTTTCGCGGACCTTGCGCACGGCATCCAGGATGAGGTCCATATCGCTCTCATCGCCCAGAAACACTCGATGCGGCAGTGAGAGCGCCTCGGTCTGGAAGATTCGCTCCGCCTGCGGGCAGTGC
>JALGUK010000155.1 GCA_029820875.1 Candidatus Zipacnadia bacterium | reverse complement strand
TACCGCCGAGGCGGCGGCGCGACACGGCGGATACAAGTTCGCAACGACGGACCTTTCCGAATTGCTCGAACGCGATGACATTGACATCATTGATTGCTGCACGCCCAACAGCTCACACCGCGACGTATGTGTAGCAGCACTGGAAGCGGGCAAGCACGTCTATTGCGACAAGCCGCTTGCGATGAACCTCGCGCAGGCGCGGGAGATTGTACGCACGGCTGAGAATTCGCCCGCCGATGGGCAGATGACGTTCAACTATCGTTTCGTTCCGGCAGTAATGCGGGCGCGGCAGTTGATTGACGAGGGGCGCCTGGGCCGCGTATTCCACTTTCGCGCCATCTACATGCATTCGGGGTACGTGGACCCGGGCCGACCGATGAGCTGGCGCATGGACAAGAGGCTCGCCGGCGGGGGCGCGCTCTACGACCTCGGCTCGCATATTGTAGACCTCGTGCGGTATCTGCTGGGTGAGTACGCCACCGTGGCGGCTGACCTGGAGACCTTCATCAACGAGCGGCCGGCAGCAAAGGGCAGCGGTGAGATGGTGCCGGTGGAGGTGGACGACTGGTGCCTGCTGAGGGCGCGGATGGAAAGCGGCGCAGTCGGCACCCTGGAGGCTTCACGCTTTGCCACCGGCTATGGCGACGGTCTCGGGTTTGAGATTCACGGCGAGAAGGGTGCGCTCGCGTTCGACCTGATGCAGCCGAATTACCTCCGCTTTTACGACAACCAGGCGCCCGGCAGCCCCATCGGCGGTGAGAAGGGCTTCACTTACATCAACTGTGCTCACCGCTATCCCCCGCCGGCTGCACCGCTTGCACCCGGGGGGACGCTCGGGTGGTTCCGAATTCACATGGCCTGCCTGCACGCATTCCTTCAGGCGATAGTGGACGACCGACAGCCTTCGCCCAGCCTTCGCGACGGCGCCGCGACGCAGGCAGTCATGGAGGCGGCCCTGCAGTCCGACCGGCAAGGGGGACGCGAGGTGCCGGTGGAGGAGGTATGAAGGTTCCGGTTCACCACGCCCGCCAAGATAGACCTCCTGCGAGCGTCTATGCATCCACTACTTTGTTCAACAGGCGACGGTAATAGGCATAGTTTTCAAAAGGCACGTAATCCCTCACGCGGCCGTCAACGGCGGGGATGACTATTCGGTGATACATATGAGGCCCGATGACCACCGCGGCGATGTGGCGTCGTACCGCCCCGATAGACGCTCAAGAGCGCGGAGCGTACGCACTTCCGACCATAGGCTTAGGGATGGGCTGGAGGTCGGGTTGGAACGTTTCGCGCCGGTCGAGGTGGAACATCTCGTAGTGGTCAATCTTCCCCCACCCCTCCTGCTCTCCCCATCGGGCCAACACATCCTCACGCAAGCCTTCTTCCCACAAAGGCACGCGATCGGCCTGCTCAAACCGCATCGTTTTCACGAAACGCTCGCGGGCAGTCATCAAGTTCGGCCGCTCCGTAAGGGGCCGTCTGAACACTCAGAGGCGTTCACGGGCATTCTCATCCGCGTAAACGGTTGTAATCTCGCCGAAGTACAATGTGTGGAAATCTCCCTCAGGATAGGCGGATGCCCTTATATGCTCGGCCAGCTCTGCGGGGATGACCTCGTTCTTGTGCACGGTCTTGCACTCGTAAACGATGACCGCCTGCTCGATTGCCGGCGTCTTGACCGTCCTTGCCGGCACGAGGGTCAACCCCTTCTCCGCGAACTTGTCGTGGTCGCGACCCGAGACGGTGCCACAGTACGTCACGACGTCATTGAGCTGGGCAGGCATAACATTGACGGTGAAGTCGCCGCCGTCCATGAACTCATGCGTGTAGCGCGACGGGCGCACCAGCACGACAAAGACCGGCTTGCCCCAGATGAACCCGATCGTGCCCCAGCCGATGGCCATCGTGTTCGCCTTACCCGAAGCATCGGCAGCGACCAGCAAAATCCCGTTTGTGCTCATCGTGCTGATCGTCTCGGCCAGGTAGTCGGTGTAGGCGCAATCCTTTTTGGCCACTGGAGACCCTCCTCGTTGTCATAGAGTAGTGGATTGATAAACTTCGTCGCCGACGCCGCGGCGTCCTGCCGCACCTTCAGCACTTGAAGCATTTCGCGGTGTCAATACGTACTTACAGCCTTGATTGCCAGGCGCGCGCGACTGGTCTCAGCGTTTGGATCGCCGAGAATGATGAATAAATCAAGCCCCCGCCGGACGCTCTGGCGATAGGATGTATAGAAGTTGTACTTGTCATCCTGCATGACCAATCGAAAGCCGTACCCGCGCTCGCTTGTGATATCGTAATTGCCAGAAAGAACAAGCTGCTCTCTCTTTTCGACCGGCTCTGCAGGCTGTGCGAGGCGGTAATACTGGTATCTTAGGTTGAGCTGGAAGTCCTGCGTGACCTCAAGGCCTTGGTTGATGGAAAAGAATCGGTAGTCTCCGCCTCCTTGGCGGCCGAGGGTCACACCGAAGCCTCCCCTCTCATTGAAGGAATTGCGCCCCCACGTGTATCCGGCGCTCCAGGTTCGATTGTTGTCAGGAGGGCGCTTGTTGGACGAGTAGCCGACGTGAGCGCCGGTGCCGTTACGCAGGCGGAACCACCCGAATGTGCTGAACTTGCGCTCAAACAGGTCGCCGTTGAACCGCTTCGACTTGCTGGCTCCGATGCTCCAGCCGTATCTTTCCCAAGGCCCTTTATCCCATTCCCGCCGCTTGCTGACGCCGAATGAGAGGCTCCGAAAGTCCTCCTCAGGTACGTAACCGTCCAATGATGTGAAATCTGGGCTGACCTCTTGGTAGCTCAGGTTAGCCGAGAGGCGGTTCGTGCCAAGGTTCCGACTCAGCTCCAGCCCCTGAGCATAGCCGTCTCCCCCGACTCCTGACGTCCGGCTCTGGAGACGTCCGACACCGACGGAAACACCCCCGCTGCCGATGGGATGATAGTGCCCGAACTCGAACGAGCCGACCAGATTGTGCTGACCCGTTTCCGCACGGTGAACCAGCGCGACGGTTGCCCCGTCATAGTCGCTGAAATCGTAGCCGTAGCGCATCATCAGGTCGTTGCGGTCGCCGACATTAATCGTGTCCAGGAACGAGAAACTCTGCTTGCCGACCCGTCCAAACGCCTTAATGCCGAGGTCCACCTGCTCGATGCGCTGGGAGTAGAACAGCTCCCTGCGCGGATTGCCCCATTCGCCCTCTAAGAAGAAGGGCCGCGCCTCCGGCTGTTGCTTCTCGACATACGAGAAGTCAATCCCGAGGACCGCCTGCTCCACATTACGAAAGTCGGGATTGACTGTTGCGACCACAACCGTCCCGTTGGGGAGAGTGCTCTTCATGTCCAGCCCGCTGATAATCCCCACGTGCTTCTCATCCGCCTCGACTTGTGTATAAGGCATAAACAACGGTGCATGGGTGATATTCGGAGTCTTTATGTCCACCCAACTGGCGAAGCGCCTTGACTCGAACCGGTCCTCCATCCTCGGCCAGCTACTCCACTCATCGGCACGTTCCAGGTTCCGAGCGAAGCAAATACCGAATGTGCTCTGTCCCCTCGGATACCGCAGAATCTTGAACGGGATGGCCATCTCGGCAATCCAGCCGTCCTTTACGATTCGGCCTGCAGCCAGCCAGTCGCCGCGCCATTCGACCTTCGCCGCGCTGCCCATCGGGATTGTCTCATCCTGCGTTCCGCGCGGGGTCACGCGGAATGAGTACTGCTCGCGGTGCTGGTGCTGGACGTCAAGCATCACGGCGACATTGTCATCGCGGCGGATGCGCCCGCCCCGCTTCGTCTCACGCGCGTAAATCTTCTCAGGCTGGGAATCCTTGCAGTAGAAGCCGATGTAAATGTTCTCTTTGTCGTAGCACAGGTACGCGAAAGTCTGCTCGGTCGCCGGCTTGTTCCAGTCCGGGCGATAAAAGCCGGTGCAGCAGAAGGCGCCCTTCCAGCAGGCATCATCAAGAACGCCGTCCAGCACCGGTGGCGTCTGGACCAAAGGCGCCCGTATCTCAGGGCCCTCTTCTCCTTCGCGGAGAATTTCGCCCACGAACGGCTTGCACCCGGGTACGGGTGAGGTAATATCCGCCCCGAGAGTTCTCAATGGCCACAGCAGGGATCCCAAGGCAGTGAGGATGATGAAGCTGTGTCTGTAATTCATTGAATTGTTATCACTATCGCGCTGTGAGACCGTCAATGGATAAGGGCCGCCGGTCAGCGGCCCAGCATCGGTCATGATAATTCGCAATTATTATAATTACGACGTTACACCGGCTGCCGAAGAAAAAGGCGACAACACTATTATCATATACCCCGATAGCCGCCAAAAGTCAAGCCGCTTCGAATATGGCGAGCATTGCCAAATTGACTTCCGTGACAGAGTTGGGTATACTGACCATTGGAGAGTGGGCTAGGCGGTCGCGGGTCGGCTTCGGCCGGCCTGAGGAAAGTCCGAACTCCACAGGGCAGGGCGCTGGCTAACGGCCAGGAGGGGTGACCCTCGGAAAGTGCCACAGAAACACACCGCCGGCCTGTGGTCGGTAAGGGTGAAATGGTGCGGTAAGAGCGCACCGGCGGGTTGGTGACAGCCCGGCCGGGCAAACCCCGCCCGGAGCAAGCCCGAATAGGAGGGTGTTCGGGCCTTCGGGCCCGTAAGAGGTGGCCCGCCTCGCCCTCGGGTAGGGTGCTTGAGGCGCGGGGCAACCCGCGTCCCAGACAGATGACCG
>JALGUK010000154.1 GCA_029820875.1 Candidatus Zipacnadia bacterium | reverse complement strand
ACGTCAGGGGCCCAAGTCACCGGAAGCAGCCACTCTCCGGTGCTGAGCACCGTCGGCTTGTTGAGCCTGAAGCAGAAGGGGACATCAAACCCGATGCGCCTGGGTTCTGACCACTCAATCTGCTCGGCGTCCGGCTCGGTGCAGCACCGTACCCACACGCCGTACTGCTGCTCCTCTCGGTTGGCAAGATTGTAGATATACCAGATGCGCCCGCGGGGGTCCTTCCAGAGGCATGGGTCGAAGGCGCGGGTATTGCCCGGCGGGTCACACATGACGATCGGCTCGCAGAAGCTTTCTCCGTCATCGCTGATTTGAAGATAGACGCGGTTGGCTTCTTCAGGTTCCCTTCCACGCCAGGACTGGCCCTCGCGCGGGCCGCCGATGATGACTTTTTTGAGCTTCATGGCAGTTACTCCTCTTGTGCCGAAGCCGTATCTTCGAGCCTTCGGACTGGGTCAGACGCCCTCCCGCCGTGGTTGACGTTCTTCCTCTTCCTCGCCTTCGCCGCGAGCGGGTCGCCGTGACGGATGAGTTTCGGCGCCTTGTCGTCGTCCATGCCGCATTGTGAAGACGACCGTCCGGCTGCATCTACAACACCATCCGGTGCGACGGCTATCTCACCCTCCGCTGGTGCCTCGGGTGTCCCCCTCTTCATCGGTACCACAGGCGTCCCGCCATTCGCCGGTACCACAGGCGTCTCGCCCTTTATCGGTACCACGGGAAGTACCCGGGCGGCTTGCTGCTTCCACGGACCTTCATCCCAGGCGGAGCTTTTGCTCCCCCGGCGAACGGCGAAAGCCGGTCCGACGGCAACTTCTTGGCGATTCGCTTGCGCAGCTCCCTGTGGAAGTCTCTTCGCCGCTCGGAGCGCCGCGCCACGTCTGCCTCCGCAAGCGTTTCCGTCTTCTCCGGCTCCGGATAACCCATTCTGACCTCGGGTTCGATCCGGTGGAACACCTGCGGCTCCCGCATCCGCTCCAGTCGCCGGCGCAGCGCCCTCTCCAGTCGCAGCTCCTCGTCCGCGTCTGAGTCGGTCAGGGAGTGCGTGTCGGCGTTGCGGAGGTTCGCCCCGTCACCCAGTAAGCCCTCCAGTATCATCAGCGATGCGCGCTTGCTCGGAACGTGTGCCTCATGCCGCTCGACGTTCCACGTCGCGTACTGCCTCAGCGGCTTGCCCACGCAACACGGGCACCCGTCGGAGCAATCGCACCTGCGGATGTTGTCCAGCACCGCCGGCATAAGCTCGTGCAGGAGGTCGTAGGCCTTTTCCGTAAAGCCCAAGCCGTGCGGATGGCGCTCGTAGATGAATATCGCGTTCCAGGGGGAGTTCACGCTGCCGATCGAATGAGAGAAATCCAGCGTACTGCACGTGACGAACGCCGGCAGCATCATCCTCGTCGCGTAACCGATTCCCCGCAGACCGCTGTGGGCGTCAAGGCCGGCCCTACGCACATCGTCCATCAGCGATTCCGGCGGTACGAGCCACAGGGCCATCGTCTCCAGTGCAAACGTGGGCAGGTTCAGCCGGTGTTCGGAGATTGCGTCCAGCTCGTAGAAATGTATCCTCTCATATCCCCAGTTGCTGAAGTAAGCGGTCACTTCACCCCAGTAGGCCGTCCCCGTGCCGAATGGCTTCTCCCGCAGGGCGTGATCAATATGGTGAACGTCCGTCCCGCCGATGGGCTGCGTATAGTAGTCCACCTCGACCCGCTTGACCGTGGCGACGTTCTTGTCCAGGTTCAGCTCGAGCACGCGGTAGGTGTCGCCCTGGTGGATGTAAATCGCGTTGGGGTGCACAATCGCCTGCGAATCGAACCTGTCCACCTCGCCGAGGACAGTACCGGTATCGGCGTCCTCGATGGTCACGTTCGCGTCCCCATAGGCGCGCATAGAGACCTCGTGTTGGGGCGTCTCGGGCGCGGCGTGATACCATAGGCCATCAAGATGCTTGACCTTCAGGTTACCCTCCAGCACACGGAGCACCATCTCCGAATGCCTGCCGAAGGTAGCCAGCTCGTCCTCCGCAAGCGGCAGCTCATGGGCCGCGCACCGCAGATGCCCCATAACCACGTAAGGATTGTCGGGGTCAACGACCACACGTTCAAGAGGCCGCCCAAAAACGTACTCGGGGTGGCTCATGATGTACTGGTTGATTGTCGTGTCCAGGCCGACCAGTACGACGATGGAGTCGCGGTCCTGGCGCCCTGCGCGGCCTGACTGCTGAAAGAACGACGCCAGTGTTCCCGGGTAGCCGACGATAATGCTTGCCTCCAGGCCTCCCACGTCGATTCCAAGTTCCAAAGCCGGGGTTGTACTCACCCCGAGAAGCTCGCCGCTGAACAGCCGCCGTTCGATGCCGCGTCGCTGCTGAGGGAGATATCCGCCGCGGTAAGGTGCCACCTTCTCCACAAGGTGCGGCGCATCTTTGTCTAACTTTTCGCATACATACTTGTATATCATCTCCGCGGTCATTTTCGCCTTGGAGAATGTGATAGTCGGGATTCCGCGCCGAATCAGCTCGGCCATCAGCTCATGTGCCTCGACGTTTGCGCTGCGCCGGGAACGCCACAGCCGATCGCGCGTACGCGGCGGGTTCCAGAAGATGTAAGTTCGCTTACCACGCGGGCTGCCGTCATCATCTATGAGTGTAAACTGCCTCCCGGTCAGGCGTTCTGCCAGTTCCACCGGATTGCGGACAGTTGCCGAACAAGATATTATCTGCGGGTCGGACCCGTAATGCCGGCAGAGCCGGAAGAAGCGGCGCATGAGGTTGGCCATGTTGGAGCCGAAGATGCCGCTGTAGGCGTGCAGCTCGTCCAGTACAAGCACCTTCAGGCGCGAGATAAACCGCGCCCATCGGGGGTGCTGAGGCATCAACGCCGCATGGAGCATGTCGGGATTGCTGAAGATGACCGAAGCATGGTCGCGAAGCTTCCGGCGCAGCGATGACGGCGTGTCCCCGTCATAGACTCCGGCCATGGTATCCGACAGCCCCGCCGCCTCAAGCGCCTTATTGAATCCTTTGAACTGGTCCTGGCAGAGGGCCTTGGTGGGGGACAGGAGGAGAGCGGTGAGTTGTTTCACCTCGCCACTTGGTGCCGCGGGCGCCCCACCCGTGGCGACAGGCGAGACGCCTGTCCTACCCGATGTGGAGGCGAGCGCCTCGACAATCGGCACAATGTAACACAACGACTTTCCCGAGGCCGTACCTGTCGCGATGAGGACGTTTTTCCCTTCTCGCGCTCGGTCTATGGCTTCGGCTTGGTGGGAGTAGAGACGCTCGATGCCGCGACTATCAAGCAGCTTCCGCACTTCGGCGGAAAGCGGCGCCGCCGGCTCCGCGAATCGCGCCTCCCGCGCCGGAACCTCGTGCACGTGCACGATCTGCCCTGCGTAATTGGGAAGTGAACGGATGTCGTTGAGGAAGGATTCGGTGTTCACGTCCAACCATCCGCTACTGCAAGAAATGGGCTTCCCCCAACTTCAACATCAGCTCCGCCAGGGTCACCAGGTCCAGGATGTTATGGCTCAGGACCGGGGCTATCCGAGCCGCATTCTGTGTGCGCACGTATGCATGATAAACATCGGGGACCTCGCTCCCCGGGATGTCCTCCCCGCGCTCGCGCCCACAGATGACGCGTTCGAGCGTCCGAAGCTTGCAATCCGGCACTACATCCTGCCATGCACGGCGGCACTCGTGTAGGAGGTCCAGATGTGCAGGTTCGAGGGCAAATGGGATTCGATTGGCCGCGGCCCGCATCTTGATGTATGGCAAATCGTAGCTCTTGCCGTTGAACGAGACCCACAACTTCCTGCCCGTGGCGCTGTCGAGGAAGATGGAGATGGCTGAGGGTTCCTCGGTATAATCTCGGGCGAAGTATTGCCGAATCACCAGCTCGTCGCCATCCCAGACCATTGTGCCGATTAGGAAGAGCGGCGTGGTGCCCAGGCCGGTGGTCTCCAAGTCAATAAACAGCATATCTTCGGGCAGGAATTCATCGTGCCCGCAAACGGTTGAGAGCCACCGCCGGAGGCCGGAGTCTGCGCGCGTTATCTCCCCTGCGAACACATCACCCACCCGGCAAGAGTGCTCGTCGAGGGTTCCGATCGGGCTTTCTATCACGTATGCCCACCCTTGTCCAGCCGATTCGACGGGAGTGCCCGCCGCGACGCTCTCAAGAGGCACAAACGGTGCATCCGGCTCTTGTGGCTGCCTCGCCGCCCGCTTTCGGCGGCGCAGGTCCCGTGCTATGATGGCAGGCTCAAGGGGCGCCTCTTGTTTGCGGTCAGGCTTGCTTGCGCCCTTGCGAAGGGCCTCTTGCAAGCAGGACACGGGGGGATGCACGCCATCCCGGGCCGAGATGCTCTCGGACGCCGTGCTCGGTCTGAGCTTTCGGAGCTTCCGACGGATTTCAGCCATGTCGGCGGCGAACCGATGGGCCTTGGCCAAAACATCGCGCTCAATCGCATCGAGCTTCTTCCGCAGGTCTCTGGACTTGCTCAACCGGTTCGCCTCCGCAACGCGGTAGTTGGCGTCTCGCCTGTGGGTATTATAGCCCCACATCCCCGGGCAATCAAGTCAGCGCCCGTCTTTGGGGCGAGTCGCTGCCCGCAGGGTTGACTTTAAGAGGCTGATTCGATATAGTTATTGCTGTATGTGCCCAGATAATTAGGGGGTTGGTAAGGCACATGCGAGTTTGGAGAGTTGGTTTTCTCGCAACCGCAGTCGTGTTGCTCTTGATTCACCTCGCCCCGGCACACGCCGCTAAAACGGTTCGTCCGGCGTGGGTGCGTTGTGACGTCGTCAATGTGCGCAAGGCCCCTGGTACCGATAGTCCCCTCATCGGCAAAGTGACCAAAGGCACAAAGGTGTTCGTTGTCGCCTTCAACAACGGCTGGTGCAAGGCGAAACTGCCAAGCGGCCGATACGGCTGGATTGCCGAGCGGCTGCTTGAGTTCTCCTACGAGAAGGGCCGCGCGCTTGCTGATGCTGCCAAGCCGAGAACATCCCCTGCCCCGAAGGCTGCTTCCAGTAATGCCGCATGGGTTAAGGCCACCGCCGCAAACGTGAGGGCCGGGCCCGGCACAACCGCAAAGGATATAGGAACTCTCCACCAGGGGGCAAAGGTCTTCATCGTTGCGCGTAAGGGCGATTGGTGCAAGGTCAAGCTGCCCAATGATGTGTACGGCTGGGTCGCTGGGTGGCTGCTCACCACATCGCCAAGCGAGGGCAAAGAGCTGGTCAAAAAGGCTCCCGCTGTTCGGTCGGGGGTTAAGGCCTTTGTAAAGGGCGAAAAGGTCAATCTACGTAAGGGACCGGGCACAAGTCACCCCAAGCTGGCGAGCCTGCCCCACGGACAGACAGTCTGGGTGGGCCAGTGGCGCAAGGTGTGCCTTCCCGACGGCGTAACGGGCTGGATCGCAGGCTGGCTGCTTAAGTTCCCGGATTCCTCCGCCTCGCAAGCCGAAAAGGCCGTTTCAACGGACAAAACTTTCGACTCCCTGCCTGCGTGGATTGGCAGCGACTCCGTCAATGTGCGAAGCGGTCCCGGGCTGAACTATGACGTCCAATACACGGGGTATCCGGGCCAAAAGGTCTCCATCGTTGACGTGGAAGGCCACTGGTGTAAGGTGAAGCTGCCGACTGGACGCTACGGTTGGGTTGCAGGCTGGACGCTCGACTTCACGAAGGACGGCAAAGTTACAGCGAAAGAAGCGGGCCGAGAGGTGGACGTCCGGGTCGGCTGGGTCGCACGCACGGAGGTTAACCTGAGGGCCGGACCGGGTACGAATTACAAGGAACTCGGCGAGGTCGTTAAGGGCACGGAGGTCGTAATCCTCGACAAGGCCGGAGCCTGGTACAAGGTCGCTCTTTCCAACGGCAAAACCGGCTACATAGCCGGTTGGCTGGTTGACACGCGCGAGGAGCGCATCGCGCGCAAAGAAAGCAACTCTCCGGCGGGGAAGAAT
>JALGUK010000153.1 GCA_029820875.1 Candidatus Zipacnadia bacterium | reverse complement strand
TATCTCGGGCGTTCCGGAGGTCAACTTCCTTGTCGGCGAGAGCATGCTGATGCACGCGATGATGCACGGGGCGAAAGGCTCCTGCAGCTCGCTTGTGTACATGAGCCCGAAGGTGATGCTCCGCCTGTACGACCTGTGCGCGAACGAGCAATGGTCCGAGGCGCTCGAAATCACGCGACAGATCTGGAGGCTCTTTTGTGGGAGCACGGTCGCGCTTCTTGAGGAAAAAGGCCTCCTCGACAGCGCGATAGACAGGGCGATGGGCAACGCGACCGGCTTTTTGCAGGCGGGGATAGAGTGCAAGAAGCCCTACCACAGCGCCACGGCCGAGGACGTAGCCGCAATCCGCAAGTGGGTCCAGGAGAATCTGCCGCCGGAGTGGATGGACGTGGACTGACAGCCTTTGCTTACTGGACAGTGGCGATAACATACTCCATATGACGTTGCTTGCACCATATCTCGGCGGCTTTGCGCTTCCGTTGCACGTCATTGGAGTCAATCCGGCTGGGGTCCTTGACCTCGATGATCGCCTTCGTGCCGTCCTCGTACTCGACCAGGAAGTCCGGGACGTAGCGGCGTTGGTGCCGTTGGCCGTCTATCCACGGGATGGAGATCCCGTGTCTCTTCATCCACTTTTTGACGCTTGGATCAGCCTCCAGTTTTTCCATCATTCGGCGTTCTAGGTCGCTGTCGTACCGCTCGAAGTTATACGGGCTCTTCTTTGGGTTCTCGAAGTTCCCGTGCTTACTGATCCGCATACTCGATCATCCCCGCGACCAGGCCCGGCACGGCCGAGACCCTCGATTTCACCTGCTGGAGCATTTTCCACGCAAACACCAGGTCATCGCGATCGGCCAAGCCCAGCGAGGTGCCCTTGAGTAACTTGTCCCGAACATGCCCGATCAGTGCGCTGTAGACCTGGCCCTTGAATGTTGCAGCGTAGCCCGCACCCACCGCAAGTTCCTCGGCCATCTCGAGCAAATACTCCTTGATGGCCTCTCGAATGGCATCGTCAGACGGTTCAGGGCTCGCGCCGTTCGCACCATCCGGAAGGTCTGGTGCTGCATGTTGCGTTCTCCAGTGTCCACCCGCCAGCTCTTTGCCCACAACCGCCCGAATGTCCACCTTTGTGATCTCGAGGATTGTCGGGTCATACTTGATTCCGGCCAATACCTTTCGCCAGTTCGCCAGAGGGACAGGGGGCCCCTCGAAGTCCCCCAGGTCGAACTCCCCATCGTCCACGAAGTCCGGGTCGGGCTGGGGCACCTCGATGACGTTCTGTGGTTTCGTCAATTGCTGCTTGGGGGGTGGTTCGGGCAGGTCCTCGGTCTCATCGAACTCGTCGTCAATGCCGACGTTGGGCCGTACCTTGCTTCTGAAGATATCCCATAGCCACTGGTGCTCCAGCTTCGGGTGGTCCACCACCGCACAGATCTGCGGCTCCTCCGGGTTGATCTCTCTGGTCCGGACGCGCCGCAAGCCGCGACCGATGACCTGCTGCCCGTACACCTTGCTGCTGAACTTGCGGAGGAGCAAAATCACGCCCACCTCCGGCACGTCCCATCCCTCACGCAGCATAAGCACGCTCACGACCGCCTTGTAGGGGTTGGCCGTCTTCTGCTCTTTGCCCAGTTCCCGGGCCTTGCGCCGATCATCCTCAGGGCTGTCTTCCGTCACAAGAAGCGTCCTCACCTTGAAGAACCTGTTGAGGGTCTGTGCTGCCTTCTCGGCGTCGCGCTTGCAGACAGCGATCACGAAAAGGATAGGCTGATAGCGACCCTTTGCACGGCGTTCCTGCTCCTTGAGTCGCCGAAGGGCAATCGCCATCTGCTGACGCATGGGCTCGGGATCGGTGACCCACTGCGTCGCGCTCAGGCCTTTGCGGTCAACCTCCTCCCAGTCAATCTCTTCCACTCGGCGCTTCTCCCCGGTGCGCGCGTCGGTGTACGTGAGTTGGACAGTGCGGATGTCAGGCTGGTAGACCACAGGTGTCTTGATGATGCCGTCGGCGAGCGCATCAGCGACGCCGTACTCGTAGACCATGTCGCTATCGGGCGTCTGGCCATCCGCGCGGTCCGGGGTCGCGGTCGTGTCCACCCGGAGCAGTATCTTCGGTGCCATGCGTCGTAGCGTCGCGTAGTACTCCTCGGCAGGGGAGTTGTGGGCCTCATCGTTGAATAGGACGAAGTCCGGCCCGTTCATCAGGGCAGAGAGGTTACTCTGGCCCGCCCGATTGCTCTGGTAGAACTGGTGGATGTTACCCAAGACCACGTCCGCGCTCAGAAGGCTGGCCCACCCGCCGGTCTTCCCGCTGCCGAGCGTCGTCAGTGGGAAGTCTCCCGCAGTCACGGTGGTCCAATGTGGGAGTAGCCCCCGCGCCTTAAACACCTTTCCGCCCTCGAAGTCCTCCTCCAAGCGGTCACGGACGATAAGGTTGGGGCAGAGCAAGACGAACTTCTTCACGTCGTGCGCGAGCCGCAGCCATGCCATCAACGTCGCCATGATGGCCGTCTTACCGCCCCCGGTCACGATATTGAGCAGGAGGCCGTTCTGGCCGATCTTCTTGTGCCCCAGGACCTCATAGCAGTACACGACCCGAAGGAACGCCTCCCACTGATGCGGCCAAAGCGTCCCATCCCGAGGCGACTGGTCGTCGCAGGGGTCACTCAGGAAGTCGATGTACTTGTAGGTGTCCGGCCTGACGCCGGGGTAGCCGTCACGGCGCCAGTCGGCGAACTGCTGCTCGTATCGTGCGAATTCGTTGAACATTCCTCAGTCTACCTCGATCTGGCCGGTCCAGAGGCCCTCGCCGCCCATGTCGTCCTGCACCTTACAAGCAATGCGGTACGTGCCCGCGCGGGGGAACTCGTACTGCGTCTGCAATGCCGGCTCCTTCTTGGCCGTGCGGATGAACGAGTAGCCGGGCGTGCTGGAAAAGCGCCTGCCGTAGTCGAAATCCCACTGTACGTTGATAATCTTCGCGCCCGGGTTCAGGACGACGCTCTCGCTGACATCGAAGGCGTACGTGCGGGCGGCAAGGCGTTTCCAACCGACCTCCACCTGCGGCGGCTGCACGAACGTCAGGAAGTTGCTGTAGTCCGCTTTGTCAGTGGAGAGCGCCGCGACCTGCTCGCGGAAGCGGGACGAGTCAATCCGTATCATGTCGAGCCGGATGAAGTTGAGGTCGGTGTGTTCCAGTTCGCGGAGCCGTTGGGCGGCCTCCGTCGCGTCCGGTCGGAAGGCCCAGGCGAGCATGATGCCGTCGCGGAGGTTGTCCTGCCGGTAGCGGACCGTCTTTCGGATGGCGTTTGCGAACGCCTCCACATCCTTTGCCGTGACCTGCGAGCGCTGATCCGGCTCTCCCACCCACACAGGAATCGCGCCCTTGTACCCGTGGATGCCCGGCTGCGCGCCCTGGATGGTTGCGCCGAACGCCTTCAGCACGAACTCCCGGAACTGGTCCGGCGGCGTCTCGCTCAGCCGCTTGGCCTCATAGACACCCCAGTGTTCGACCGTGAAGTCCGGGATCGGAGCCGTCGTGTCCCCAAGGCGCAGTTGCTCCGCACCGCGTGTTAGCCGGTCAGCCGTGATCGCCACTGCCACCCGCGACTGGTCGCAGGCGATCCACCTCCGGCCAAGCCGCTGCGCCACCGCCGGCGTTGTGCCGCCGCCACAGAAGAAGTCGGCTACCACGTCTCCGTCATTTGACGAAGCAAGAACCACCCGCTCCAAAAGGGCTTCTGGTTTCTGCGTGGGGTAGCCGATGCGTTCCTTGGCGCTACGCGAGATAGAATGGATATCTGCCCAAACATCGGGAGGGATTTGGCCAAGAGGGTTCAGTTTGTGAATCTTGCCGTCCTGCAATGGAGTCTTGTATCTCTCAATGGTGGACTTGGCATAGGGGACTCGGATTACATCATCATTAAATGCCCATTGGCTTCCCTTAGCGTATAGTAGAAGCACATCGTGTTTTCTTCCGAAGTTACGTTGGCTTTTGCCTCCCTGATAGTATTGCCACACTATCTCGTTCACGAAGCTATCGTAGCCGAAGATTTTGTCCATCTCAACCTTGATGTAGTGACTGGCGTGCCAGTCGCAATGTACATAGATGCTCCCCGTCTTCTTGAGCAGCCGCTTCATCTCATAGAGCCGTGCGTTGAGCCAGACAAGATAGCCCGGCATCCCGCCATCCCAGATGTCGGAGAAGGAGCGCAGCTCGTTTTGGTCACCGAAGATGACATTGTACTGCTTGCCGGAGAAGAAGGGCGGGTCAATGTAGATGAGGTCAATGCTCTCGGACGGCAGTTGCCGCATCACGTGCAGGTTGTCGCCCCAGAAGAGGCGGTTCGGCTCCAGCTCGGGGTGACCGAAAGAGACTCGCTCCACGACCTGCGTGGGGAGCATCACCATGGGGTAGATCTTGCGGAAGCCCTTCCGCCGATCCCAGCCCAGCGGTTCCTTCTCGACGGGAATGCTCCCGAACCGCACAGGCGGCCGCCAGAACTCCTCTTGGGCTGGCAGCGCATCCTCGCGCTCGTCGGCATCGGTTACCTCAGGAGGGGCGATGAAATCGCCCTTCTCAGGGCCTACCGGTTCCATGCATGCACCCCCTCGGGTCATCCTGTCGGCTTTGGGAAAGAAGTATCCTAAACTAAGTTTCCTCGCCTGTCGACCCTACTCCTCCCTCGGCAGCCGCTGCTGTACCGGCAACATCTCCCAGAAGTCGCGGTGCGGCTCGGTCTGGTACCAGTAGGCGGTCGAGGAGTAGTCGTCGGAGCGGTCGTTGG